>DATMSL010000001.1:0-2624 GCA_035565435.1 Dyadobacter sp.
AATACGGCCTCGGATAATTTTTCAGTAGTATCAAATGGCTTTGGAAGAGTTATAGACTATATTGTACTGCCATCAATTAGTCAAACCTGTCCTTCATGTCTGCTGAACAAACCGCTGCGCTCAAAAAAGTCCTCAAACCGATCCACCTATGGGCCATTGCCGTGGGACTAGTCATTTCCGGCGAATATTTCGGCTGGAATTATGGCTGGGGCGTATCGGGTACCGTCGGCTTTCTGATCGCGACACTCGTGGTGACGGTTATGTATGTGACATTCATTTTCAGTTTTACCGAGCTCACAACTTCCATTCCGCAGGCGGGCGGTCCTTTTTCTTACGCCTACCGCGCATTCGGCTGGTGGGGCGGGCTCGTGGCGGGTTATGCCACGTTGGTAGAGTTCCTGGTGACGCCGCCTGCCATTGCTTTCGCGCTGGGGAGTTACACCCATTTCCTTTACCCCAACCTGCAAGTATTGGAAGTCGCATTTGCCTGCTATGCCATTTTTATTGTCATTAATTTATTGGGAATCAAAGAATCGGCCACTTTTTCGCTTGTAGTTACGCTATTAGCCGTGGTGGAGCTGCTGATATACATCGGGATCGTCGCCCCCCATTTCTCCTACGATACGTTCGTTTCCGAACCGATGCCTTTCGGCTGGGCGGGCGTATTTGCCGCGCTGCCGTTTGCGATCTGGTTCTACCTCGCCATCGAGGGTGTGGCCATGGTGGCCGAAGAAGTGGAAGACCCCAAAAGAACGATCTCGCGCGGCTATATTTACGGCATCCTCACATTGGTGGTACTGGCATTGGCGGTGATGATTTTTACCGGCGGCATTGCGCCGTGGCAGCAATTGAGCGACATCGACTATCCCCTGCCCGCAGCATTGGGCATTGTACTCGGCCGCGACAGCGGGCTCACCCAGCTCTTTGCGAGCCTGGGCCTCTTTGGACTTATCGCGTCCTTTCATGGAACTGTAATTGGTTATTCCCGGCAAATTTTTGCGCTCGCCCGTGAAGGTTATCTGCCTTCATTCCTGGGAAATGTCAATGCGCGCTTCCAAACACCGCATTGGGCGCTGGTGGCCGGCGGCATTGCAGGTTGCCTGGCGCTATCACTCGGCACGACCGATCAGGTCATTATCCTCGCCGCATTGGGTGCCGTGGTGATGTACATTATCAGTATGGTATCGCTTTTTGCACTAAGAAACAAAGAACCGCACCTCGAAAGACCGTTCATCGTACCCGCATTCCCCTACTTCCCGGCCATCGCGCTGGCGATTTCTGTCCTATGCCTGATTGCGATCGTGTATTACAACTGGAAACTCAGTCTCTGGTTCTTCGGCGGGCTGGCCGTCGTTGCGGTGATTTTCAGTCTGACAGGCCGCCACAAAAAGCTTGAAGTTTTGCAACACTCAGAGGAAGAACGTCACGCCTAGCTACCGTCTGGCCGTTGCGGGCCCGGCTTGCCGGAATATCCTTACCGAGCATCTTCATTCAATATTTTCAGGACTCCACCGTATTTATCGGCGGTCCTGCAATCGCTTGTGCAATAGCACATTTTGCCGTTATTTTAACGCAAAGTTGCTTCGAACGCTCCTCCTGAAAGATAATTCGATAAACTTCACAAATCTCACTTTGCAATTAATTCGTATATTATCATATTATTTGTACACCGCCGGGCATTTGGCCGCAGCGGATTCCAAACGTAACCCATTTTAAAATCTCTTTTAGGACGAGCAAAGGCTGACTACTTATACCAAAGATGAATATTCTAATCGTTGAGGACGACTTTATCATTGCGAAACATCTCCAATTTCTACTGAATGGTTTCGGTTACGACGCAAACGATATCGCGACTGATTATACAACTGCCACAGAAATTCTCCATAGCAAGGTTTTTCACCTGGCTGTGCTGGATATCAACCTCAACGGCTATCAAACCGGAATCGACCTCGCGCATTATATACGGGAGAATTTCAAAATCCCTTTTCTCTTTCTGTCTGCCCATGAGGATATCGCCGTGGTAAATGCTGCATTGCAAGCAGCGCCCCATGCATTCCTGCAGAAGCCTTTTCAAAAGATTACAGTGTACACGGCTGTCAAGCTGGCATTGAAGAATTACCGCCTGGCGGCGCTGGCGGGTGAAACTACTTCGGAAGAGAAAGAGGATACGACGGTGATCAAAGACGCGCTGTTCATCAAGGAAAAACACATGTTCACCAAGATCATGCTGACGGATATTCTATACATCCGGAGCGACGACAACTACCTAGAACTGCACACGACCAAAAAGAAATACACCATCCGCGAGACGCTGAAAAACATGCTCCAGCAGCTTCCTACCAACTATTTTTTCAGGGTACATAAGTCGTTCATCATCAATCTGAACGCCATTACGGCGATTGATTACGTGCACGTAATGATCAACGATATCGAGATCCCGATCACGAACGATAACCGGACCGAGTTGCTAAGCCGCATCAGAACTTTCTCCTGATGACGGAGTGCAATCCGCTGGAAAAACGGTTACTTACGGTTTCCCCAGCTACACCCCATAAAAGCTATACTTCACCACTTTGATTTGTTGAGGAGTTACATGCGAAGTAATTTTATAGCACGTAAACACC
>DATMSL010000002.1:0-17320 GCA_035565435.1 Dyadobacter sp.
AATCATTCACTCATTCAATCATTCAAAATTCAATCATTCAAAACTATGAAAACGCTCATCACCACCATCCTGCTCATTTGCTCCGTCGCATTCACATTTGCGCAAAAAGGAGACTACACTGCTCAATTAGAAGCATCTGTCAAAAAACTCGATCGGGCCAAATCGGTTGCCGACTTTCAGGCTCTGGAAAAAACGTTTGTCCAGCTAGGCAATGCGCAGAAAACCGAATGGCTTCCCTATTACTACGCCGCTTTTTGTAATGCCAAAGCAGGCTTTCTCTTGCAAGACGACGGCGAGAAAATCGAGCCTTACAGCGTGCGCGGTGAAGCACAAATCAAGAAAAGTGAATCGCTCGCGAACGGCGATAGTAAGGCGCTCTCTGAAATCTACGTAGTCCAGGCGATGATTTACCGCACCAAGGTTTTCATCAGCCCGATGACGATGGGCAGACAGTTCGGGCCGCTTTCCGACCAGTTTTTAAAGAAAGCGCAAAAGCTGGATCCCGCCAACCCACGCGCCACTTACCTCGAAGCCTGGACCAAGTACTACACGCCCAAGCTCTGGGGTGGCGACAAGGATCTGGCCAAAGAACTCGCCGGAAAAGCCATTCAGAAACTGCCCGCAACGGCTTTCAGTGTGATGCCGCATTGGGGCAAAGCTGAAAGCGAGGTGCTGCTTAAATAGCGATTACACTTCATCATTGTTTCACTTAAACTTTTAGAAATCATGCTTTTCGGATTATTGATTTTCGCTCGTATCCTGTTTGTGGCCTGCATGGTGTTCATCATCGGATACATTTACGGACCGTTCTCCCAACGCCGCGGCCTGACCATCGCCGCACGGGTAGCTGCCATCGCGATCATTTTCGCATTCATTATGATGAACGTCTTTGCATTCCGCGCCGCGTCGCACGGCGGCCCGTCGCACGGCGGCCCGTGGCAACAGGGTCATTGGAGCCATTGTGATGAAGGCCAAAATCATCACAAAATCGAAGCAAAACCTTAGTTCATTGCCATTATTGAAAACAGGAGGCTCCGATGGGTCACTAACCGGCAACTATATTGCCCCGGACGGGCTTCCTGTTTCTAGCAAATCGGTCAATGTCATACTTCGCTGACTCCGGAGGAGTCTCCTGCGCCCGCGATCAGACGTTCATTCCAATTACCCCCCAGACGCCTCGCAGCCATGTGAGGCGTTTTTTATTGCCCTACCCCAAAATTCCACAATATTTTACCGGGATAATGTAAAAATTAAGCGGATTAAGCGCCGTATTAATGCTTTATTAACCATTTCTTAATTAGCTCCGGATTATTTTGACCCCACGGTTCGGCCGACCGCTTTATCATCCTTTTCTCTCACAATCCAACCCTAAACGAGCCCTGCACTCACTATGCGGGGATTGAAAAACTATGCGCTAAATCAAACTCCGGCAGCCCCGACGAGGGCCGTACCACTGAACGAACACAACGAATACATTTAAACGAACAGGAACTTAACCCTACGGTATGAACAAACAACTTCTATCAAAACCCTTATGCGGCCGCCGCATCCGGACGCTGCTCCGACATGTTTGCGCTGCACTATGCTTCATGCTGCTCGCGCAAACGGGCGCATGGGCACAATCCGCCGCGGACGAAACGCTCATCAGCGGCGAAGTGAAAGACGAGAAGAGCAGCGCCATTCCTGGCGCGAGCATCGTGCTGCAAGGCACCACAAAAGGTACTACCACTGATGCCAATGGAAAATTTTCGCTCTCCGTGCCCAGATCGGGTGCGGTAATTATTGTCAGTTTTTTGGGTTACAAAAGGCAGGAAATCTCCGTCGGCAATCGCACGAACTTTAATGTGCAACTCGAACTGAGCACCGACGAGTTACAGGAGGTAGTGGTGGTGGGTTACGGCACGCAGCGAAAACAGACACTCACCGGCGCTATTTCGAATATCGTTTCGGAGCAGATCAAAACCACCACGCACACCAGTTTGGCACAAAGCCTGCAGGGAAAAGTGGCCGGTGTGCAGATCCGCCAGAACTCCGGTGAACCGGGTTCGTTCAGCACGAATATTAATATACGCGGCTTCGGCGAGCCGTTGTATGTGGTCGACGGTGTGGCGCGTGACGGCGGGTACGAGTTCCAGAAGATCAATCCAGACGATATCGAGAGCATTTCGGTGCTGAAAGATGCTTCGGCGGCGATCTTCGGTATCCGCGCGGGAAATGGCGTGGTGATCGTCACTACGAAAAAAGGCAAGCAGGGCAAGCCACAGTTCAGCTATAATATGGTGTACGGTCGCCAGAGCCCTACCGACGTACCTAAAATGACGAGCGCATTGCAATGGGCCGAAATGCGGAACGACGCAGCGAAGAACCTGGGCGAGAACCCGGTGTTTTCTCCGGAAGAAATCGAAAAGTTTCGTAGTGGCGCACCGGGTTACCAGGGTACAGATTGGTACAAGGAGACTTTGAACAAATCGGCCAGCCAGCAGCAGCATTTCATTTCGGCATCCGGCGGCGAGGGCGTGGTGAGCTACTTTACGAGTTTTGGCTACCAGAAGGAGAATGGTTTACTCAAAAGCGGTGATATGGGTTATCAGAAATATACCTTCCGCTCCAATATTGGTATTGATTTAACCAAAAACCTGAAAGCGGACCTGATCCTCTCGGGGTTATTCGATAAACGTGAGCAGCCGGGCGATAACTTCTTTAACATCTATAAAGGGACGCGCATTGCATTGCCTACGGAGCGCCCCTACGCCAACGACAACCCTAAATACCCCGCATTGCTCAGTGGCGGTTATAACCCTGTGGCATTGGCCGATAGAAGCCTCACTGGCTATTCCCAGGAAGTGAACAAGTTCTTCCAGTCGACATTTGCATTGACCTACACTGTGCCTTTCGTTCCTGGACTGCGCATTAAAGGTTTGGTAGCTTACGACAGCAATAACTACCGCGCCAAATCGGTTTCAAAAGCTTATAACCTGTATACCTACGACGCAGCAACCGACAAATACACGGCACACGCGCAGCGAAATCCGTCGCGCATTGGCAACAATTTCACGGATAACAACCGCATTACC
The DNA here is from genome assembly GCA_035565435.1 of Dyadobacter sp. Classification (GTDB taxonomy): domain Bacteria; phylum Bacteroidota; class Bacteroidia; order Cytophagales; family Spirosomataceae; genus Dyadobacter. The sequence continues at coordinate 3,075 of DATMSL010000002.1, forward strand.
TTCCAGGGACAGCTGTTTTACAACACCGTGATCGCGAAAAATCATAACGTGGGCGCGACGCTCGTGTACGAGCAGCAGGAATCGCACAACCGCTGGGCGGGATTGGGCCGTGAGTACGCATTTTTCACCAACGACCAGATCGACCAGGCCGGGTTGAACAACCAGACGACCTCAGGCTCGGAATCGGAACATGCGAGCCAATCCTATGTAGGCCGTTTGAATTATGATTTCAAAGAAAAGTATTTGCTGGAAGTGGCCGCGCGCTACGACGGCTCCTACCGTTACCATCCCGACCGCCGCTGGGGTTTGTTCCCGGTAGTATCGGCCGGTTGGCGTATTTCGGAGGAAAACTTTATCAAAAATATTCCATTCATTTCAAACTTGAAACTGAGAGGCTCGTATGGCCTTGTGGGCGCCGACGCGGGTGCGCCGTTCCAGTATGTGCCCGGCTTCTCCCTCACCGGCGGTGGCGGGTATGAATTTACCAACGGCAACTACACCACCGGCGCGGCCTCTCCGGCGATCGTGAACGAGAAACTGACCTGGTTCAAGTCCAATATCCAGGATGTGGGGATCGACGTTGGTCTTTGGGATAACAAAATCGATCTCACCTTCGACATCTACCAGCGCGACCGCAAAGGCTTGCTCGCACGTAGGAACGTTTCTCTACCAAATACATTCGGCGGCACATTGCCCGAAGAAAACCTGAACAGCGACCGCGTGCGCGGGGTCGAGTTCTCGGCCGCTTACAATGGCCAGATCCGCGATTTCAAATACGGCATTTCGGGTAACTTCAACTTTGCTCGCACGCAGAACCGCTACGTAGAGCGGGGCGAGTTTCTGAGCAGCATGGACAAATGGCGTAGTGGAGCTACCAACCGGTGGAACGACGTGGTGTGGGCCTACCAGCTCGAAGGTCAGTTCCAGAGCAAAGATGAGGTCATTTACGCACCGATCCAGAATGGCGACCTCGGCAATACGCGCGAGCTGCCCGGCGATTTCAAGTACAAGGACGTGGATGGTAACGGGGTAATCGATGGCAACGACGCCATACCATTATTCTTCGGCGGCGATCCAAAAATGTATTATGGTGTGACCTTGAATGCTTCCTGGAAGGGTTTCGATTTCACGGCATTGTTCCAGGGCTCGGGCAAATACAGCGTGCGTTTCCGCGAGGTATATGCCGAAGTGTTCGCATTCCGCGGCAATACGCCCGAGTATTTTTATGACAGATGGCACCAGTCGCCCGACGGGCAGTGGATCCCCGGCGAGTGGCCTGCCTCCCGCTTCAATTACAATGTAGGCGCGATGTATGCCGAAAGCGGAGCGTGGCGGAAAGATGCTTCCTACCTGCGTTTCAAGAGCGCGCAGCTCGGCTATACATTCAATTTGCCGTGGCTGAAAAAGATCGGTATCAACGATGTCCGCGTGTATGGGAATGCGCACAACATCTTCACCTGGGCCGACTCGTTCGTGAAGCCTTTCGATCCGGAGAAAGTGGAAGGATTGTTCGGAGCGGGGCTTACCTACCCGGTAACGCGGAGCTACAACTTCGGGATCAATGTCAAATTTTAATATCAATTGATAATGAGCTATTTAAAAAAGACCCTAACGCTGTTGCTGGTGCTCGTGGCGATGAGCTGCGGTGACGTGCTCGACAAGCAGCCGCTCGATAAGTTGCAGGGCGAGAACCTGTTCTCCAACCCCGAAGGCGTGAAGCTTTATATGGCGAACCTGTATTACCAGCTGCCGATTGAGGATTTCACCTTCTTTCGCCAGGGCTTCAACTGGAATACCGGCGACCCGAATAACGGCGGTTTCGCTCCGGCGATGTCGACTGACGAAGCTGTACATACCGAATTCGGCGATTTCATCGGCAATGATGATTTCCAGTGGTGGGACCAGGGCTACAAGCTGATCCGCGATGTGAACATCCTGATCGACATCATCCCTACCCTTGATATTACCGATGACGAGCGTAAGGCGCTGATCGGTGAAAGTGCCTTCATCCGCGCCTATGCCTATTTCGCATTGGCGAAGCGCTACGGAGGTGTGCCCCTCATTACCTCTGTGCAGAAGTATGAAGGCGATGTAGAAGCCCTGAAAGTGCCCCGCAGCACCGAAAAAGAGACCTGGGATTTTGTATTAAAAGAATGCGACACGGCTGTTGGCAACCTGGGCGACTCGTGGCCCGGGGGGGAAAGACGCGCGACCAAATGGGTAGCATATGCCCTGAAATCCCGCGCCGCATTGCACGCAGCTTCATTGGCCAAATACGCTGACCGCGCCCCGATCTCCGGAACGGCCGTGGATCAGAAACTCGTGGGATTGGACAAAGCAGCAGCAGCCGAGTTTTACAAAGCGGCCATCGATGCGTCGGAGGCGATTATCAATTCAGGCAAATTCAATTTATACAAACCCTCGCCGGCAACCCCCGAAGAAGCTGCCAACAACTATCGCCTGCTTTTCGAGGACCCAAACAATGCACCTGAAGAGGTTATTTTCATCAAAGGTTATGCAAGACCCGGCTCGGGCACCGGCCATAACTACGGCATCTGGTACCAGCCCAACCAAACCGCCAACGGCTGGCCGCATCCGGGCCGCATGAACCCGACGCTGGAATTGATGGATGTCTACGAAAGTTACGACAAGCCCGGCGAAAGCGCACCGCTCGCTACCTCAGCTGCTTCCAACGACCTCACCGATTATACCGGTTTCAATGCATCCAAACAATACAAAAGATTTGATACTGAAAACGATATCTTCAAAGGAAAGGACGCGCGCATGTGGGCAACGATGATCCTGCCCGGTACCAGCTGGAAAGGCCAGAAGATCGTGATCCAGGCCGGTTTCATCAAACCTGACGGTTCTGCGCAGATCATGGGCGGCGATCCGTTCACGCACAGCGGCACAACTTATTACACCTACGGCGCTTCGGACCGGACAAAGTATTCCGGCTTTGACACCTGGGGCGGTAATAACACCCGTACCGGCGTGAGTTTCAAGAAGTTTTTGAATGAGGGCCTGAACATCGCACCGGGCTGGAACCAATGCGTAACCGACTTCGCCGATTTTCGTTATGCCGAAATCCTGCTGAATTACGCCGAAGCCATTGCCGAAAGCGGTACGGGCGACAAAGTGAAGGGGGGCAAAGCGTTGAACGACATTCGCCGCAGGGCCGGGCATAAGACCGAAATTCCGCTGTCGATCAACAATGTGATTCGCGAAAGACGAGTCGAGCTAGCATTCGAGCACAAGCGCTTCTGGGATTTGATCCGCCGTCGCGAGTACCACACGGTGTTCAACAACACCATGCGCCACGCATTGCTCCCGATCCTTGACCTCCGCGTAACACCTGCGAAGTACATTTTCGTGCGCGTCAATGTGCCCCGCAGCAACCCGGCCACATTCGATTACCGCCAGTACTACCGCTCGATTCCCGGAATCGGAGCGAATGGTCTGGTGCAGAATCCGCAGTATTAAGAGGGCTATATGCTGTAAGCCATAGGCTCTATGCTTTATAGCTTACAGCATAAAGCCTCACAGTATTAAATTGCTGTAAGCTGTAAGCCGTAGGCTCTATGCTCTTCTCGAAAGCGCAAAAGCTTAAAGCTTACAGCATATAGCTTAAAGCAAAACGATTAACAATGAAACAAATACTCCCCCACATCTCCGCCCTGCTGCTGCTTTTCGGCGCAGCGGCTTGCAGTGTCGACAACTACCCTGCTCCCGATTCGCAACTGTACGGCACTTTTCTGGATGCCGAAACCAATGAGCCTGTGGAGCAGGATATCGTTCGCGGCAGCACCATCGAATACATTGAGCACGGTTATGCTTCAAATACCAAACAGACAATGATTGTCAAGAACGACGGCAGCTACCGCAACAACCTCATCTTCGCAAACACGTACACGATCACGCCCGTGCGCGGGAATTTCGTGCCGATGGCTGCCCAGGAAGTGACCATCAAAGGCGAAACGAAGCTGGATTTCAAGGTGCAGCCTTACATTCGTGTGAAAGATGCCAGTATTGAAAAAGTGGGAACGAAGATCGTCGCCAGGTTCAAATTGCAGCAAACTGTGATGAACAATGTCAGGAAGATCGGCTTGTACGCGCACCCGGAACCGTCCGTGGGCGAGCCTATGCGCGTGGCGATGGCAGAGCAGGAGATCAACGGTGCAATTGATCCGAACAAGGTTTACCAGCTGGAAATCGACCTGCCTTCGAACAGTAACGTGTTAAAGACCGGCAACCAATACTTCTTCCGCGCCGGAGGCATTATCGATGCACCGGAGTCGAAGTTTAACTATGCCAAGGCGGTGAGGATTGCATTGTGAGTAAAAAAGGCCGTAGGCTATAAGCTTTAAGCAATAAGCTGTATATCTGCGGCCATAAACATTAAAAATAAAAAACATCGATAAGCTTAAAGCTTATAGCCTAAAGCTTACAGCTCAAAGCATACAGCCCCTTATGAACTTATTCAAACTCCTGTGTTACGTATCCATCGTCTCACTGAGCTGCAAAGGCAGCGATGAGAATCCCAAAACCGAAGACCCCAAGCCGGTTGAAGAAGTTAAATACGATGAGTCGCATTCCCTGTTCAAAAGCTACAAAGGGCTAGTTATGGCGGGTTACCAGGGCTGGTTTACGGCCGAAGGCGATGGGGCGCGGCGCGGCTGGCACCATTATCAGAAGGCCGGCAAATTCGAGCCGGGCTTCGCTTCCATTGATTTCTGGCCCGATGTAACGGAATATTCCAAAACCTATAACACCGCATTCAAATATGCTAACGGCGAAACAGCCAAAGTGTACAGCCCCTACGACGAAGAAAGCGTGGACCTGCATTTCAAATGGATGAAAGAGCATGGGATCGACGGCGTATACATGCAGAGGTTTGTCTCGGAAATAAAAGGTGAAAGCGGTAAAAGGCATTTCAACAAGGTACTGGCCAATGCATTGAAAGCTTCCAAAAAATATGGCCGGGCGATCAGCATCATGTACGACCTCAGCGGCTCCACGTCGGCGGATATGGATTTCATCGTGAAAGATTGGGAAGAGCTGCAACAGCAGTTCAAACTGTTCGATGGGCAGGAAAATCCTACCTATTTGCGGCATAACGGCCGCCCGCTGCTGGCCATTTGGGGCGTAGGCTTCAACGACGGCCGCAAATACACCATTGCCGACATTCAGAAGTTGATGGATAAGGTAAAAGGTCCTGCTAAAAAGGCCTCCATCCTGCTCGGCGTGCCCTACTACTGGCGCGAACTCGGCCGCGATACCGAAAACTCGCCATTGTTGCACGCCGTAATTAAGCAAGCCGACATTATCATGCCTTGGGCTGTCGGCCGTTACAATGCTTCCACGTACCTGACTGTCGCCGGCCCGAACCTGCCCGCCGACATTACCTGGTGCAAAACGAATAAGATCGATTACGCGCCGCTGGTCTTCCCGGGGTTCAGCTGGGGTAACCTGAAAAACGATCATTCGCTCTATAACCAGATCCCCCGCAACAAGGGTGAGTTTCTCTGGCAACAAATAGCCGGGGCGAAAATGTCCGGCGCCGAAGCGCTCTACGTTGCCATGTTCGACGAAGTAGACGAAGGCACCGCCATCTTCAAAACCCGGAAAGAAGGCGATACGCCGTTGAATGCGGACGGAAAGTTTGTGGGAATCGAGCCGGACCTGCCTTCGGACTACTACCTGTGGCTCGTTGGCCAAGGCGCCAACTGGTTTCATGGAATGAGCGGGTATAGCAATGTGAAACCGGCTCGCAGGTGATTGTGATTTGTGCAGGGGGGCCTGCACAAACACTCCACCCCATTTCATTTCGCCAATTTTCATTATGTTTAAACAAAATAGAGGCCCCGAGCCCATTTGTTAAAACAAAATATATGAAAATTACATTTTCCCTGATCTTTTCTTTCCTCCTCGCGGGAGTGCAAACTTTCTGCATTGCCGACGGAGAAAAAAAATCCAAGGCATTGCCCCGGATCGCCATTGCGGGGCTCGGTATCGAATCGAGTACATTCTCGCCGGCGCGCACCGAAGAACCTGCATTCAAAGCCAAATACGGTGAGCAGATTTTCACTTCGTACCCTTTTATGGCGCCGGATTCCAGCTTGCGGAAACGTGCCGAGTGGCTGCCTGCATTGGTAGGAAAATCGTTGCCGGGCGGCATGGTAACGAGGGCGGCCTATGAATCGCTGGTGAAGCAAACGCTGGAACTTTTGAAGAAAAACGGCCCCTACGACGGACTGTATTTCGACATTCACGGCGCGATGAGCGTCGAAGGACTGGATGATCCCGAAGGCGACCTCATCACACGTATTCGCGAGGTGATTGGTAAAAAAGTGCTCATTTCGACCTGTATGGACCTGCACGGTAATGTGTCGTGGCGTCTTGCGCAGCATACCGACCTCATAACCTGCTACCGGATGGCACCCCACGAGGATGCGATGGAATCCAAGCGGCGGGCTGTCGCCAACTTGCTCTCGCGCCTCGAAAGCGGCAAAGGCAAACCGGCATACAAAGCCTGGATCCCGGTGCCGATCCTGCTTCCCGGCGAAAAAACGAGTACCCGCATCGAGCCGGGGAAATCGCTTTACGCCAAGGTCGCACCTGCTTCGGTACAGCCGGGCGTTGTCGACGCGGCAATGTGGGTGGGCTATGCCTGGGCGGACGAGCCTCGTAACCACGCGGTCGTTATGGTTACCGGCGACGACAAGGCCAAAGTAACCGAAAGTGCCGAAATGCTGGCAAAAAGCTTCTGGAATGTGCGTAAGGATTTTGCATTCGTGGCACCCACCGACGATCTGAAAGGCGCATTGAACAAAGCACTCGCCAGTGATAAACATCCGTTTTTCATCAGCGATTCGGGGGATAATCCTACCGCCGGCGGTGCAGGCGACGTTACCTGGACGATCACCGAAATCCTCAAACGTCCTGAATTCAGGAATGAAAACGGTCCGTCGCTGATTTACGCCTCTATTCCGGGCCCGGAACTGGTTGAAGCGGCGGTAAAAGCCGGGGTGGGAGGAAAAATCGACGCATATGCGGGCGCGAAAGTAGATGCGCGTTTCGCGCCGCCGATACACCTGGTAGGTACCGTGGAAGCGATCCATCACGGAGACATTAATGCCGAAACCGAGGTGGTCGTGAAAGTGGGCAGCGTGCGTGTGATTGTCACCAAAAAACGCAAACCATACCACAAGGAAGCTGATTTTACCCGGCTCGGCCTGAATCCGCGCAAATCGGACATCGTGGTCGTGAAAATAGGATACCTGGAACCGGAGCTCTACAATATGCGCGCCGACTGGATACTGTCCCTTACGCCCGGCGGCGTAGATCAGGACCTCGAACGGCTGCCGTACAAGCGTATCAAGCGCCCGATGTTCCCCCTGGACAAGGATATGAAGGAACCCGATTTGAAGGCGAAACTGGTGCCGTTGTCGGACAAATAGTAATATGCTATATATGTAAAAGCGGGCTGCTCTTTAAAATGGCAGCCCGCTTTACTGTTTTTAAATGTCGGGCTTCACCGCTATCGGGTCTGGCGACTCACTCCGTCAACGCAAATGCGATAGCGGCATCGGAATGGATGCGGGTAGTGTCGAAAACCGGCACCGACACGTCCTGCTGACCCAGTATCATCGGAATTTCCGTACAACCCAGGATGATCCCTTCCGCCCCCTGACGAATCAGTTCGTCGATAATTGCAAGGTAGCGCTGCTTTGTTTCTTCCCGGATGATGCCCTTTCCCAACTCGTCACGCAGCGTATCCTGAATAAAATCCCTGTTCTCTTGCGTCGCCGGCACGATGGGCTCGACGCCCAGGCTCGCCAGTTTGTCTTTATAAAAATCCATTTCCATCGTAAACTTCGTACCGAGCAGGCCTACTTTCCGAAGCCCCGCTTCCTTGATGGCTGCGGCTATCGCAGTGACGATATGGATGATCGGCAGATCAATTTCAGTTTCCAGGCGGTCGGCAACGGCGTGCGCCGTATTCGCACAAAGTACAATGGCTTCGGCTCCCGCTTTTTCAAGATTCCGACAGGCATTCAGCAGAATGTGAAACGTATCGTCCCATTTACCGGCGGTGTTGTTGCTTACAAAAGCACTGAAATTGACCGAATAAATAATGCATTCGGCGTAATTCAACCCTCCCAACTTTGCATTTACGCCTTCATTGATAAAACGGTAATAATCGACGGTAGAAACCCAGCTCATACCGCCTACAAGGCCTAATTTTTTCATTTTTTGGTGTAGATATAAACAAGTGCTCAGGCATTCCCGCCGTCGGAAACACGGCCGGTAACCCAAAGCAGAAATAATGCATTGAAAATCAGTGTGAGGGGAATAACCGACAGATTTTTGAAAAACAATATGATCACCCATTCGGAAGACTGTTCCGCGATGATATTGTTGACTTTGAGTTTGTAATAAAGACAGGTCTGGAAAGCAGTATAGTCGATCAGCAGGTTCGTCGCCCAGGCAATCAGCAGATAAATCACAAAGCTTGCAAGCAATGACCGCCAATATGTTTTCAGACGAATGCGCCCTTTTTGCCAGTGCTCCGTCCAGGCTTTGCCGCTGGTGAGCATCAGTTTCAGGCGCAAAAACCCTCGTTTCAGCTGTGTGAACCCCAATGCGTACACGAAAAGCAGGATCCGCGCAGATTCGACGATCACCTCCATGGCAATGTGTAAACCAGGGGATATCGGCCCGAATGCACCGAGTTGTACAATCCGGCCCATGGCGGCAGTCAGACCGAGCCCAAGGACGATGAGATAATGGTTGCGGAAAAACAATAGCGTTTCACGCAGCCAGGTGAGGCTTTGAATGGTGTCGATGTTCTTTTTCATGGCTTTTTCAGTTTTTGGTAAATTAGAAAATACGCGCCGAAAAAGCACTTACTTATAGGCAATTTTCAATTTTTGAGAAAAGCCGGAGGCTGCGTTGTCGATCAAAACGGTGTAGATGCCCTTCTGCCTCCCTTCCATATTCACTTTCCAGTCTTCGTCCGCTTTATTGTCCCGGCTGTCAACCAACAGACCCGATACGCTGTAAATCAAAACTTTATCGCCTTGGGCAAGGCCTCCTATGATAATTTGGCTGCCTCCCGGGTTTGGAAACACGGAGGGTTGGCTGCGCACATTCAGCATACCTGCCACGAGAGAACTGTATTGGAACGCACCGCTCATCTGGTCAACCGCACGGTCGATCATTTTCAGCCTGTAATAATTGGAACCCGACAAAGGCTCGCCGTCGGTAAACATGTAGCTACTCCCCGCTCCTCCCCCTGGCAACGCAGCGAGCGTTTCAAAAACGCGACCGTCGCGGCTCCGTTGTATTTCAAAATGGGAGAAATTGCTTTCCTGCCCCGTCTGCCATTCGAGCAGGAGGCCGCCGCCGGCTTTGGTGAGTTTAAAATAAAGCAGTTTGACAGGTAGCGGATCCCCCGGATTGGTAATTTTGGATAATGTGCCATTCAAAAAAGACAGGATATAGAGCTCGCCCGCCTGGTCTTCCCCAAAAGAGATTAGTGACGAATAGGCAAGTCCGGCGTCCGGAGTTGCCACTCCCAGCGGATCGATGTATCCGATTTTTCCCGCCGAAAAGTCGCCAAAAAAGTAGTGGCCTTTCATCGAGGGATAGCGCGAGCCACGATATACAAAACCGCCCATGACCGACGCATCGTTGCCTCCGTTATTGGTGAAGCCTGGGTACGTGAGCCGCGGCGCAATGTAGGATGTCCCCGGCGCGCAATGCGACTGGTTGTAGGTTTGTGTGCCTTCAAGGCAGTTCCAGCCAAAGTTCGGCGCCGGCCCGGTGAAGGGGTAAGACAGGAAATTGATCTCTTCCCAACCATCCTGCCCGTTATCCCCGATCCACAGGTCGCCGGTTTGGCGATCGAAACCGATCCGCCACGGGTTGCGCAGGCCTACGGCAAATATCGCTCCGAGCGGGTTCTCACCCGACACCAAGCTATGGGTGTCAATTCGCAGGATTTTTCCGAAAAGCTTGCCCATGTTCTGCGCATTATTGTCGGGATCGCCCGGTACCCCACGTGAGCCGGGGCCATTATCCCCGGTTGAAATGTACAGAAATCCGTCTTTGCCAAAGGCCATATCACCGCCGCGATGGCCGCCGAGTACATTCTCGTAGGGAATCGTGAGAATTTTGACTTCCGAATCAGCATCAGCGAGGTCGGCGTTGCCTACCTGGCGGGAGAACCTGGAAATCTGGACTTCGGTTTTGCTTTTTACCACATACATTAAGTAGAAAAAGCCGGATGCCTGGTAGTCCGGTGGGAATGCGATGCTGAATATGCCTGCCCAATCGGGATCATTGATTTTCGAGCCAATATCCAGAAAAGCTTGCGGCAGGACGGCACCGTTTTTAAAAATTTTGATCTTCCCGCCGATCTCAGCGACAAAAAGACGGCCGTCGGATGCGTGTGTGACCTTGACAGGCCTCGTAAAACCGGTCACAACCGGTTCAATAGCAAGTTTGAGTTGTGCAAAATCGTCGCGCGACGCCACGATCAGCAATAGAACGGTGCAGACGAGATTTTTCATGAGCGTAGTTAGAGGAGGAGTATTGTAAATATAACAAATTACTCCCCTGTATGCTACCGGCTCGACCGCATTGCCTTCACTGTTTTCAGATTACTTTCTTTCAACTTTTTGTACTCGGGACTATCGCATGCAACCAATGCAATCTTCCCTTCCTCATCGTTATGAACGCCCCAGCCATAGCGTTTGGTCAAAGGTGAACAGCGCATACAGGCCTGCCCTTTGGAGAAAAACTGTTTCCGGGCCTCTTCCAGTTCGCTTTCAGTGAGATCCTTCCGCTCCGCGAAGACCTTGAATAACACATCGTCGGACGTGAATTTGTAGGGATTTTTGCTGATCATGTCATATTGGATACCGGCCACCGTTTTGGAATCCCCCTTCATCGGCGGTATTTCGCCACCGGTTGCAGGGCAATCGTCGGCAACCTCGATCAATGTGTTTTCGTAGTTGGTGGTATGAACTTTCATAGCTGTTCTGTTTTCGGTGCAAGATATCAGAGCGAGTGACAACAGTGTGTCAACAGGTAAATCGGAATACCCAAAAACTTTGCCCGCCGCTCATGCCGCCATTTCTGCCGCCGCGAGCTTGGTATTCCGCTTCATATCTCTATACGCCCATTCCGCCATGGCATTGATGACCGATTCCAGCTCTCTGCCCCCGTCGGTAAGCGTGTAGGTAACGTATGGCGGCACCACCGGTTTAGCTTCCCGGATGAGCAAACGGTCGCTTTCAAGCTGCTTCAAATGCTGGATGAGCATCTTTTCGGTAATATGCGGCATTGCCTTCCTGATCTCGCTGTAACGCTTGCTCCCCGCCAGAAGATGGTACAGAATGATCGGCTTCCAGTGCCCGCCAATCTTGTTCATCACATACGTAACCGGGCATTCCTGCATGACGATCTCGCGGTTCGCATTGTAAGTCGAGTTTTCTTTAATTTTAGTCATACATACTCTCGGGTAAGTACTTGTCAAAAAGTAAGTACAAATATAGTTTTGTCTCATCAAAAAACAATTCCAAAACACATGAAATACATCATCACAGGGTCACTTGGCAATATTAGCCTTCCCGTAACGCAAAACCTCATTAAAGCTGGCCATCAGGTAGTTGTCATCAGCAGCAATTCAAATAAAAAAGCGCAGATCGAAAGCCTCGGAGCGGAAGCGGCGATTGGTTCGGTGCAGGACTCTGCCTTCCTCGCATCTGCATTCAAAGGTGGCGACATAGCCTACCTCATGATACCGTCGGATTTCTCCATGGCCGATTACGCCGCGTTCCAGCTGGAAGTGGCAGACAAATATTTGCAAGCCATTCAATCGGCCGGCGTCACGCGCATTGTGCTCCTGAGCAGCATAGGCGCGCACCTGCGTAAGGGCGCGGGACCGATCGACGCATTAGGTTATCTGGAAGAAAAATTGGCGCAAATTCCGGGCTTGAAGGTGAAAATCCTTCGCCCGTCCTATTTCTTCAATAATCTTTACGCGCAAATCGGTCTGATCAAAAACGCCGGCATTGCGGGCAGCAACTTCGGCGGCACCGAGGAGAAACTGGTACTTACAGACACCGACGATATCGCCAGAGTAGCCACAGAGCAGCTTCTCGCGCCATTTACAGACGCGCAAACGATCACCTACATTTCCAGCGACGAGCGCCACCCGTCGGAAATCGCCGCAGTATTGGGCACGGCCGTCGGCAAGGAAGGAACGCCGTGGGTCACCTTCACCGATGAAGACGCTTTCAACGGTATGCTCCAAGCCGGCCTGAACGAAAGCTTCGCCGGCCTCTACCGCGACATGGGCCAGGCGCTGCAAAGCGGCAGAATGCAGGAGGATTACTGGAAAAATCGAGAGGAAATTAAGGGCACCTTCAAACTGGAAGACTTCGCGAAGCGGTTTGCGGGCGCTTATCAGGGGTAGTAATTGAGGGGCCGGTCGTATTCGGCTCCTCATTTAAAACTGCGCTTCTAATAATATCCGCTTAAATGGATAAAAAACAGGCGTTTTCGGGAAATGTTGGTGCAATAATGCGCGGTAATCTTTCCGGAAACTGTTTTTCAAATGTTCGGGCAAGCGTTCGAGGTAGGGAATCAGCGCCGTGCCGGAAACCCAGGTCAGCAGTGCGTCCGCATCTTTCAAAATCAGCGGATAGATCTTTTCGAAAACCTGCATGGATCTACTGCCGCTTTCGAAGAGGATTTCAGCATAGCGATCGGGTTCCAGCACAGGCGATAACCGGTTCCAGCCCGCATAAACCGTTGCGTAAGGTTCCTGTGTGGCTAGTTCGTTGAGCAGACGGTTGGTCAGGTTGTGGTGTTGGGCCGGCATTTGTGCCAATAGTTGCCCTCCTGGCTTTATTTTGGAAATGATCTGAGGAAACAGCGCCTCGTGGTCCGGTACCCATTGCAGGGCTGCATTGGAAAATACAACATCCCATTGCTGGTCTTTTTCCAGCTGGTTTTCAATAGAAATACACTCGAAATTCAAAATACTACCGTCCGGTTTCTGCGAGTTACCGAGCATTTCCTCCGATGAATCGACCCCCAATACGCGGGATTCGGGCAAAGTGTCAGCCATTTGGGCGGTCAGCTCACCCGTACCGCACCCCAGGTCAATCACTTCCAAACCCGGCCGCACTTTCAGCAGTGCCAGTAAATCGAAAAACGGCGCCGAGCGCTCCGATTTGAATTGATTATAAACTTCCGGATTCCAGGCCATAGGGCATCATATCTTTAAATTGAGCAATTCAGTAACCATTTCAGATAACGGAATAGCGGTAACGTCTTTGGCCATGGGAAACCTTTCCTTGCCCGGATATACCAAGAACCGTTTTTCCGCCCCAATATCTTCACAACCCAGGTAAAAACCTTTCGAAAGCGAGGGTGCAAGCGATCTTTTGATCTCGATCGCATAGCGTTCCTTCGGCCCTCTTTCCAGCACCAGGTCAATCTCCGCTCCCGCGGCAGTGCGGTAGTACCAGGGCGTCATGCCCAAAGGCAATGCAGCCATCAGGTTTTCGATCACAAACCCCTCCCAGCTGTTGCCCGAAACCGGATGTCCCAGCAGGTCGTCATACGTCGCGAGATTGAGCAGCGCGTGCGTAAGGCCACTGTCGCGGATGTACACCTTGGGCGTTTTCACGAGCCGCTTCCCCACATTTCCCGACCACGGCCGCAATGTACGGATCAGGAAGAGATCTTCGAGCAACTCCACGTAGCGCTTCACCGTAGGCAGCGCAATATCGAGGCTTGAACTCAACTGGGCCGTATTCAATGGCCCGCCCTGATGGTGTGCCAGCATCGTCCAGAGCCTGCGTAGCAAGACCGTCGGAATGCGGGGCCCGAACTGCGGAATGTCCCGTTCCAGGTAGGTATTGATAAAGTTAAGCCGCCATCGGAAGCTGTTCAGGTCGTTTTTAGAAAGAAAACTATCCGGAAAACCGCCGCGTAGCCACAATTTATCCTGCGCAATCGGACTCGTCTCTTCAATTTCATTGACAACAAATCCGGAGAGCTCGCGGTACGCAATTCTCCCAGCCAGCGTTTCGGAGGATTGCCTCAAAAGGTCGAGCGAGGCGGATCCCAGAATCAGGAACTGTCCCGTCCGCAGGCCTTCCCTCCTGCGCCGGTCGATCACGCCCCGTAGCACCGGGAATAGTTCGGGAACGCGGTGAACTTCG
>DATMSL010000003.1:0-18477 GCA_035565435.1 Dyadobacter sp.
CTGTTGCCCTGGCGTGAGATTTGCTTTGTGAAAAATGAGTGGCATACATCCCTCCTTCCTTGAATGAAAAGCACCTTTCGAAAGTTTCCTATGAAGTGACTTTTAACTACAAATCAATATGAGTAACGATCATCAACATGCCGATACATTCAGGATTGGCGGGGAAATAGAGATTAACCGCCTGGGCTACGGCGGAATGCAACTCACCGGACAGGGAGTTTGGGGCGATGCACCCAACCGGGAGAATGCAAAGAAGGTGCTCCGAGCCGCGGTTGAAGCAGGCGTCAATTTCATCGATACCGCCGATTCCTACGGCCCGCATACCAACGAAACGCTCATCGCCGATGCACTTTCGCCTTATCCCAATGACCTGCTCATTGCCACCAAAGGCGGCTTTGAGCGTACCGGCCCTAACCAGTGGCGCGTGAATGGCCACCCCGAGCACATCCGCCAGGCTATTGACGGAAGCCTTAAAAGATTGAAAAAAGATGTGATTGACCTGTGGCAACTGCACCGCATCGACCCGCGCTTCCCGGTCGGGGAAACGCTTGGCCCGGTCGTGGATGCCGTGAAAGCGGGCAAAATCCGACACGTAGGATTATCGGAAGTGGATGTGGACCAAGTCAAACAGGCGGAGAAGACAGTGCCGATCGTCTCGGTTCAAAACCTGTACAACCTGGGCAACCGACGGTGGGAAGATGTACTGGATTATACCCTGGCACGTGGAATGGCCTTCATACCATGGTACCCGCTCGCATCCGGACCCGAGAAGTTGAAACACAAAATTTCAGGGATCGCAGAGAAACACCACGCCACCACCGCGCAAATCGCGTTGGCCTGGCTGCTTCAACGTGCACCGAATATCCTGTTGATCCCCGGCACCAGTTCAGTCAAACATTTGGAAGAAAATTTGCAGGGAGGAAACATCCGGTTGTCCGAAGCAGATTTCAAAGCATTATCCTGATTATGAGCGACTATCAAAACAAAGTAGTGATCGTAACCGGTGCCGGAAACGGCATCGGCAGCGTCGTAGCCACCCATTATGCCCGGCAGGGCGCGAGTGTAGCATTATGGGACCGCGATCCGAAAGGGCTGCGGGTTGTTCATGAAGCATTCGAAGAGGAAGGCTTCGTGTCCAGTTCCCTGGTCATCGATTTGACCAATCCCGACGAAATCGTGACGGGTATCGGGCAAGTGAAGGCATCATTTGGGAGAATAGATGTACTGATCAACAATGCAGGGCTGGGCCGCACAAAATCCCCTTACGACCTTGCCGTGGATGATTGGGACTATGTATTGAACACCAACCTGCGGGGCAGTTTTCTTTGCGCACGTGAGGCGGCGCGGGTCATGCGCGCGCAAGGCAGGGGCGCGATCGTGAACATTGCGTCCACGCGCGCGCTCATGTCCGAACCTAACACGGAGGCGTATGCAGCTTCAAAAGGCGGTATCCTGGCGTTAACGCATGCATTGGCCATCTCGCTCGGCCCCGACCACATTTCGGTAAATGCGATCAGCCCCGGATGGATTGAAACAGGCGATTACAGTCAACTGAAAGCCTCGGATCACGCCCAGCACCCGGCCGGCCGCGTGGGCAAGCCCGACGACATCGCCAGAGCGTGCCTGTATCTGACCAATCCTGAAAATGATTTCATCACCGGCGCCAATCTGATTATCGACGGCGGTATGACGCGCAAAATGATTTATGAGGAATAGCAGCTACTTTTCGATCTTTTTCAGCTCGCTATCCAGGAAGCTTTTCGGGAGCCATTTCGTACCGATCATGACACCTTCGATGGTTTTGGTATTGCCTATATTTTCCAGCGGATTAGCGGCAAGCAACACCAGATCGGACACATTACCGGCCTTGACCGAGCCTGAGTTGGGTTTGTTTAAATAACTCGCCACATTCACAGTACCCGTTTTCAATGCCTCGTAGGGCGTCAATCCGGCGTCTACGAGGTATTTCAATTCGTGATGGGTAGCAAAACCAGGCACATTCAGTACCTGCGGCGCGTCGCAACCGAGCATGAGCTGCACGCCTCCTTTCTGGCAAGCCAGGATCAGTTTGCGGCGGATGTTAACAAATGCCTCCGCCCGCTCCTTGTTGAATTTGGGGTTATTGACATAGCTGCTTTTCGCATTCAACCAGTTCTTCTTTTCTTCGGCGGTCATATACTTCCATTCCGGATCATTTTCATAAGCTGAGGCAGGCAGCGGCGAAAGCCAGCGTTCGGCAATGGCCTGCGTGGGTACTACCCGGATATTTTTGTCTTTCAAGCCTTTGATCAACTTCGGAATGCGTGTGGTATCGGCGGCATAGGCGATCCAGGTCCCGAAAAGACCGGTTTCCTGCTCGGCCAGCGTGTCAGTACCCGGCACGATGGCTTCGACAAAACCGTCGAGGTGATCGATCGAAGAATAGCCCGCATCGATCGCAGCCCAAACACCGACGGCAAACGAAACGTGACCAACCATACCGATACCAAGCTCTTTAGATGTTTTGGCAATGCCGGGGAAGGTTTCTTTGGTGAGGCCTGGAAGAAGTTTCAGATAGTCATAACCTGCCGCCTTTTCTTCCTTCACCATTTCTATCCCCCGGGCGGCCGTCTTGACGGTTTGCCCGCTGAATGCCGGCCCTGTGGTGTAGAAATTCGGTCCCAGCACTTCCCCGCTTCGCACTTTCTCTCGCAGTTCGAGGTGTTTGGCATTGCCAAGCATTCCGCGGATCGTCGTAATGCCATTGGCCAGGTAGAGCGTCAGTACATCCTTCATCGGCCCGAAATCCTCGATCGCGGGCACGTGGGCATGCATTTCCGACCAACCTGGCACAAGATACTTGCCTTTGGCCTCCACCACCAACGCATTGCCGCCGGTTTTTGCATTATTACCAACGGAAACGATTTTTCCGTTCCTGACCACTACTGTCTGATCCTTCAAAACCGTCTCGCGGTCCATCGGGATCACATTCACCGATTTGAAGACAATATCACGGTCGACGTTACTGACAGGCCCTTGCGCAAAGGCAGCATGGGCGCCCATTAATCCGAAAATGAAAATCAGTCTGCGTATCATAGTTTGTGAAGTGTTTAAAAGTGATCAGGAACGGGATCGTTACACTAGCTCACCACCGAAACATTCTGCGCGTTCTTCTGCGCTTTCAGGCACAGCTCCGTCGCCAGGAAGCAATGTTCCTGCGACATGGCCGTTTCGGTGCGGTTGAGCACGTCATCCACCAGTTGGCGCCCATAGGGCAGCTCCACCTGGCTGCAATCGACGTAGGTTGTTTCTTTATTATTTACTACAAAAAGGTGATTACCGCCTTCACGGCCACCAATATCAATGTTCTTACGGATCTCGATAAACCCTTCGGTACCGAGCACGGTAAGGCGTCCGTCACCCCAGGTTTTCAGGCCGTCGGGCGTAAACCAGTCCACGCGGATATAGCCAGAGCCTCCATTACCGCGCAGCATGGCATCACCGAAATCCTCAAACTTCGGATACTGCGGATGGTTGACGTTACCTACCTGCGAGGCTACTACCTGCGCTTTGGTAGAGTTGGTGAAAAACAAATACTGATCAAACTGGTGCGAAGCAATGTCGCATATGATGCCGCCGAAGCGCTTTTTGTCAAAAAACCACTCGGGTCGCGTATTCGCATTCATCCGGTGCGGGCCAAGGCCGATCGTTTGCACCACTTTACCGATAATACCCTGCTTCACCAACTCGCCTGCCTTTACCGTGGCGCGGTTTTCGAGGCGCTCGCTATACATGATCGAGTAAATGCGCTTCGTTTCCTTTTGCACTTTGCGCACTTCGGCAAGCTGTTCAAGCGTAGTAAGGCCCGGTTTGTCTACCATATAATCCTTGCCGGGCTTCATCACGCGTACGCCCAGGGGCCCGCGCTCATCGTGGATGCCCGAGCTGAGCACGAGTTGTATCGATTTGTCGTTGAGGATTTCCGCTTCCGATTTGGCTTGCTTGGCATTCGGGTAGCGTTTGGCAAATGCTGCTGTGAGGTCCGCCTCTTTGGCAAAAAACGAAACCAGCTCGCCGCCGCCGCGCGTTACTGCCTCCACTTGTCCGTAAATATGACCGTGGTTCATCCCGATCACCGCAAACTTGATCCGGGACGGTGCTACCGGTATGAAAGGTTGCTCGGCTACGACGGTTTTGATAGAACCGTATGCATTGGGGGTCAGTTGCGGAAACATCGCCAGGCCGGCGGCTGAATAAAGCGAATTGCGCAGGAAGTCACGGCGATTGTCCTGTTGGTCTCTCATTGCTCGATTTGGAATGTAGTGAATACTTAGTAAAGCACATTTTTAGCAGATATAATGTGCTGGTGATATGGACAGTATTCTACGCCTCTCTCCCTGACAACCGCAATGCCGGAATTATCTATTTATTTCCTACCGAAATCCCAAAAGTAATACGCGAATCGGTCCGCTTGCGGCCGATCTCCACCACGCTCTCGTAGGAGTTTTCAAAACTTGTCCGCAGCGTCACCCATTTGTTGAGCGGCATTTCGGCCGAGAGGATCGTATTCCAACGCATATTCGACAGGTCATTCAACGCCGGCTGAATGAATGTGAGGTGATTAAACCGGAATTTATCCGATAAAAATGAATGTTTCCCCTTGATACGGAACGAGTTCCGGACGGTTGTTACAGTTGCTTTTTCAAAAAAGTTGGTCGATTCGTAGAGCAGCGCATCGGTAAGGCTCAGGTCGTGCGACTTGGTTTTGACCACCCGGTACCCTATCCCCGCACCGGCCATTTGCCGCAGGTCGATACGGCGGAGATTGCTGGTTTCCAATGCGGCCAGGCCGAAAACATAGGTTTTGCGTTTTTTGAAAACATCCACAAAAAGATCCACATAACTGTCGCGCTCGGCAAGAACGCCATTCTGCTTTCCGTAGGTAAACCGGGGATTGGTAGCGACATTGATCACCGGCCCGCTGAAAATCAATTCGGCGCGCAACACCATCAGGCTCCGGTTCACGTTCCCTCTCGTAAAATTGCCGTCACCGATAAGCCGGTATCGAATTGTGTCGATGAGCACGCGGGGCGGTACCGTCGCAGTGTCGGGTTTCGGAGCGGCTACCGAATCGGCCGGCAGTATTTTCAAAGTGTCGGTTTTGACGTCCTGCGCCCATGCAGGGGCAGCTATCAGCAGCATAACAAGAACGGCAAGCGGGAAGAAACGGAAGCAGATCAGATTTTTCATTAACGCAAATTTTGCAAAATAATGGTGCCAAACGTAGCCGCAGTTGTTAATTTGCCTTATGAAAAAGAATGAACCAGCCGTGGGGGCCGCGCCGAGCCAGCATAACTACATTTTCCTGGATTTTAACCTCTCAGAGCTCTCCACGACGCACATTCTCAACCATAGCGCCGATATGCCCGCTACTGAGCGCCGGGGCTATTTCGAAATCCAGCCCGACGATATGGTGGTGGATTATGCCGCATTCCGCATTCAATGGGGCGGCGAGGCTTTCAAGGTGGTGGTGAAGCAGAACGACCGCATGGTGAACCTCTACTGCGAATGCACCCGTCCCAAACGCAAGCTTTGCGAACACCAGGTGCAGGTGCTGTATAACATCATGAATCGCAGGGATTTCCGTGCGTTTTTCGACAAAAACATCCGCAACGACCGCCTCCGCGCCCTCGCCGCCGACTACGGCATGGAAGCCGAACCCGATCTGAACCAATACTTTACGATCGAATACGTCAACCGGGAGTTGCGTGTGTTGCCGCTCATCAAGGAGCTTATTCCGATCAACCAGGCGGCGGTTTCGGCTATGCAGGATCAGCTTTTCTCAGATCCGGCGCGGCATTTACCCGAGGCCAAACCCGCCGACGCCAATACCCGCACCATCGTCGCGATCGGTCTTAACAAGTATTACGACCACTTTTTCCTCGAAATGTACGACGCACCGGTGACGCGGGACGGCAAGCTAAAAAACCCGTTCGTGCAGCTCAATCCGTTGGAACAGCTCTGGAAAACGCAGGACCATGACCTGTCGCGGTTTTACACGGCGATTGCGTCGTTCAGCAATAATTTCAGGAAGAAAAACCCTGAAACCGACCTGGCCGGCCTGCGCGCGGTGCTTAAAAACCCCGATAAACTGGATTTTTACTACCACAGCCAGCTGATATCCGATAATGTAAATGCAGGCTCGCTGGTACCCGTGAAGCTCGCCCAGTCGGATGTGGACGTGCACTTGACGATCGATAAAAAGGACCCGTTTTTCCGCATTTCCGGCCAGCTGATCATCGATAGCGTCCACCTCGACCTTGAAAATGTAGAGATCCGCTACGATTATTTCGTACTATACAAAGATTCGCTGCACCTGATTGAAAGCGAAGACATTCTGAAAGTGCTGTATTTTTTCAGGCAGCACAACCAGCGCATTTATATCCACGAAACCAAATTCGAGGATTTCCGCCAGAACCTGCTCGCCAAACTCCCTCCGCGCATACGCATATCGTACACCTACGTAAAGCCCGCTACGCCTGCGCAACGCGAGGAACAGGGCTTCGATGGGCGCGTGGAAAAGATCATTTACCTGGAAGATTTTGGCAATTACGTGCTCATCACGCCGGTGGTAAAGTATGGCAGCGTGGAGGTACCGCTGTACACCAAAAACGACATTTATTCTGTCGATGGACATGGCAACCCGTTCATGGTAAAGCGCGACGAAGAGGAGGAGCTCCGCTACATGGCCGCCATGATGCGCCAGCACCCTGATTTCGAGTACCAACTCACGGAAGGCATCGAGGACAAGCATTTCTTTTACCTGCACCGCGCCCGGTTCCTGGACGAAAACTGGTTTCCCGACGCGTTCGACGAATGGAAAAACCAGGGCATTACGATTCTTGGTTTTAATCAGATTTCCAAAAACCGTCTCAATGTAAACAAGGCCAAGGTTTCGATCCATGTCAATAGCGGCATCAACTGGTTCAATACCACGGCTACCGTGCAGTTCGGATCGCAAAAAGTGACGCTCAAAAACCTGCATAAGGCCGCCAAAAACCGTAACAAATACGTAGAGCTAAGCGACGGTACATTGGGTATTTTGCCGGAACAATGGCTCGAAAAATTTGCCAGGTACTTCGAAGTCGGTGAAATCGTGGGCGAGGAAATCCATACGCCGAAAATCAGCTTCGCGGCGGTGCATGATATGTACGACGCCGAAATGCTCGACCGTGAGGCGCAGGAACAGATCGCATTTTACGAGTCCAGATTCACGGATTTCGATTCGATCAAGCCGGTACCGGTGCCCAAAAAGCTGAAAGCGAGCCTGCGGGGCTATCAGAAACAGGGCCTCAACTGGCTCAATTTCCTCGACGATTTCAACTTCGGCGGCTGTCTGGCGGATGATATGGGTTTGGGTAAAACCTTGCAGATCATCGCATTCATTTTATTGCAAAGAAAAAAACAGGTACGGAACACAAACCTGGTCATCGTGCCTACTTCGCTGGTTTTCAATTGGCAGGCAGAGGTGGCCAAGTTTGCTCCGGACATTCGTATACTTACCATTTACGGTGCCGACCGGGTGAAGGACATTACCTATTTTGACCATTACGAAATCATTCTCACCTCCTACGGTACGCTGCTTTCGGATGTCAATTTTTTGAAGAAATACCATTTCAACTACATCATCCTCGACGAATCGCAGGCGATCAAAAATCCTGAATCACAGCGCTACAAAGCTGTGAGACTGCTGAATGCCCGCAATCGCATTGTGATGACCGGTACGCCGGTGGAAAACAACACGTTTGACTTGTACGGACAGCTTTCGTTCGCCTGTCCTGGTCTGCTCGGCAACAAAACGCAGTTCCGCAACCATTTCTCGGCGCCTATCGACCGCTTTAAGGATGCCGAGCGGGCCGCGGAGCTCCAAAAGCGGGTGAATCCGTTTATCCTGCGGCGCACCAAGCAGCAGGTGGCATCGGAGCTTCCCGAAAAAACGGAAATGGTGATCTACTGCGAAATGAGCGAAGAACAGCGGCGCGTGTATAATGCCTACGAACTGGAATTTTACATTTACCTCAACACTACGAGCGAAGGCGACATCAAGCGCTCTCAACTACATGTATTGCAGGGCCTTACCAAACTGCGCCAGATCTGCGACTCCCCGGCATTGCTGCGCGACGAAAAGTTTTACGGCAATGCATCGGCGAAAATCGACACGCTTGTGGAGCAGATCGAAAGCAAAGCTACCCAGCATAAGATCCTGATTTTCTCACAGTTCGTGTCCATGCTCGACCTCATCCGCCCTGAACTGGAAAGCCGCGGCATCGGATACGAATACCTCACCGGCCAGTCGCGCGACAGGGCCGCGAAGGTCGAGAATTTCCAGACCAACCCCGATGTGCGCGTTTTCCTGATCTCGCTGAAAGCCGGCGGTACCGGCCTCAACCTTACCGAAGCCGACTATGTGTACCTCATCGATCCGTGGTGGAACCCGGCCGTTGAAAACCAGGCCATTGACCGCTCACACCGCATCGGGCAGGATAAGCATGTGATCGCGGTGCGGCTCATTTGCCCCGACACGATCGAAGAAAAAATCATGGAATTGCAGGAAACGAAAAAGGATCTGGCCAATGATCTGATCAAAACAGATTCTGATATTCTGAAATCACTGACCAGGGACGATCTGCTGCGGCTGGTAGCGCGCTAGTCGAGGTTTTTATGGATTTCGTTGATCAGATATTCTTTTGGATCATTGAAATACTCCCAGAAAAATATACCCGCCAGCTTGTTCTTTTTCACATACTTGCATTTGCCTTTGACCGACTTTTCGTCTTCGTAGGTGATGAGCACTTTCGTGGAGTCGTTGAACAGGTACGGCGCTTTGGCCTTCTTGTCATAGTACTTTTTGTAGCCATTCTGGTCGACGAGCGTGTCTTTCAGCTTGGTATAACCGCCTCCCTGCACGGATTTCACGCGTTTTGCGCCTAATCCATGATTATCAACTGTTTCGGCTTCCCAGCCTTTGCCGTAAAAAGCTGCCCCGAGCCCGATCTTGCTCGCAGGTACGCCCGCGGCGATAAAATTCTTCACCGAACGGTCGGCGGATGAGCCTTCACCCGACGCGTCGTAGTCGTACAGGTTGGTATGGTGCCCCACCGTGCCATTCCGGCCGCCGTAGTCGTAGGTCATGATCAGCACGTAGTCGAGGTACACCTGCGCGAGGGCCATTTCAGTGTGCTCGATAAACGATTTTGAGCCGCCCACTGCCGTGGTAAGCAGGTATTTTTTACCCTTTTCTTTTTCGAGCAAATTCAATTCTTCACGGATCGCTTTGAACATCAGGGTAAAATTCTGCTTGTCTTCCGGCCGGGAGATATTGCCTTCCTCGCCGCGCATGCCGGGATATTCCCAGTCGATATCCACGCCGTCGAGGTCGTACTGGCGCACGATGTCGACACTGGATTTTGCAAATTTCAAACGGGAAGATTCCGTCAACACGGCATCCGAAAAATTCTCGCTCCAAGCCCAGCCGCCGATCGAGATGATGATTTTCAGGTCCGGATTTTTCTTTTTAAGTCCATTCAGCTTCCTGAAATTGGTGGAATCGGTCGCCAGGTTGGTGAGGACAGCCATGCTATCCTGGACATTTACAAATGCGTAGTTAATGTGCGTCAGCTTTTCCGCATCTATTTCTTCCACATTCGCGAGCCCGCGGAACCCGCCTACGTAGGCGTTCACAATGTATTTTTTCTTTTTTTGCGCCGAAACAGCACAGGAAATGAGCAGGCATAGGGCAACGGCCATGCAGGAGAAACCCGAAAACGGCTTCAAAGAACAGCATTTCATAGAGGTCAGTAAATTTAGGTTCAGGATATATCAGTAAAGAACTATGCGCCTCGATATTACTTCCTTACCCATGTCGGCTACCACTACATAAATTCCCGCCGGAAGCTGGCTAAGATCAACGCGTCCCTCCTCCCTGATTTTCTTCACATTATGCGCCCGTCCCGCAAGGTCATAAACGGAGACCTTCGCCTCTGCGGCTCCGTTAAGGTCGACAACGAGCGTGCGCCCTGCCATATAAATCAAATACCGGTCTTGCGGGGTTTCCACCGCCGTGATGATCGAAGCGGCGCGCACGATCGCCAGCAAGCTGTAAGGCGATTCTCCGCCAGCATTCACGGCCTTGATGCGGTAAAAATAGTCGGCAGCTTCGAGCTCCGTCCGGTCCTCATATTGCAGCACGGCCGCAGTTACTTTACCTATTTGGACAAAGCTGCCTTCGCCTTTCGCACGTTCAATTACGATTTCGGTTGCATTGGCAGAGGGTTTCGCCCAACGTAGCTGGATCCGGTCCGGCGCGGTAGGAACCGCTGTCAGATTCGTAGGCGCATCAGGCACCGGAATGTTCTGCGTTGTCGCTGAACCGGTATTGCTATATGCCGAGGCCCCTACCGCATTGACCGCTCGTACCCGGAAGGAATAACTAGTCGCGGCCGCCAGACCGGTGCTCTGGTAGCTGGTCACATTGGCGGCCAGATCAGCGATTTTAGTAAAATTAGCCCCATTCTGAGAGCGCTCTACCTGGTAACCACTCTCATTGCCTGCATTATCGGTCCATTTCAAATCTATTTGCGAAGTCGAAACGGCCGTGGCCGTCAAGCCCGAAGGCGCATTGGGTGCTACGTCCCGTGTGGTCGCATTGGCAATATTGGAATAACCCGATTTTCCGGCGGCATTCTTCGCGAGCACGCGGTACCAGTAGCGCGTTGCAGGCGCCAGACCCGTGTGCTGGTAGCTCGTTACGTTAGCCCCGAGGTCGGCAATTTTAGTAAATGACAATGCATCTGTCGAGCGTTCGAGTTCGAAGCCGGTTTCATCGTTCGCGTTATCCGTCCAGTTCAAATTGATTTGCGTGGAAGAAGCGGTATTGGCCGCAAGAGCCGTCGGCGCTTTGGGAATCGTGATGATTACCAGCGTTGTAGCATTGGCGACATTGGAATAGGCCGACGCCCCGGAAGCATTCCTGGCGCGCACCCGGTACCAGTATTTGGTGGCCGGTTTCAGCGACTTATCCTGATAAGCAATGGCATTGGCGGCCAGATCGGCGACTTTTACAAACTTGGTCCCATCCGTGGATTGCTCCACTTCAAAACCGGTTTCGTCCGTGGCAAGGTCCAGCCATCCGAGGTTAATCTGGCTTCCGGACGCGGCTACCGCAACGAGCGTCGTTGGCGCCTTAGGAATGGCGGCCCAAACGCCCCAGGGGAGCAAAAGAGTAATACAAAATAACGCTAACGACGAAGATGCGTGTCTGGTATAGGATCGGTTCATAGATTCGGGACAATAGGGAGGCAAAAATAGAGGTTAAATGCATTTATGCTACCCCTTATAGCCATCCACGCCGTTTAAACCACACATAAATACCGAAAGTGATCCCGCCCATCAGAATCATCACTGCCGGATACCCCCATTTCAACCGCAGCTCAGGCATAAAATCGAAGTTCATCCCGTAAATACCGACGATGAATGTGAGCGGCATAAAAAATACCGAAAACACCGTGAGTACGCGCACGATCTCATTGGTTCTTTGGGAGGAAATCGAGAAGTAGACCATCACCAGGTGGTTCATGTTCTCAAATAGCGTGTCATAAATATTGTGCAGTTTCACATACAAATCCCGTGTGTCGCGTGTGTAGGTATTGGAATGGCCCGGTACATCTATTTTGTCTACAATTTCGTGGGAAAGCATCAGAATGCGCCGGGTGACCTCCACCCTTCTTCTCAGGTAATACAAACCCTTCAAAAGGGACGCCTTACGGTTTTTAAGGAACATATTGTCTTCATAGTACTCAATATCCTTCGTCAATTTCAGCGACGGCGCCTCGTAGGTGGCAATGCAGCTTTTAATGATTTCATTCACCAGGTGTACCGTATCCTCACAGGAATGCTGGTCGACCTGCTGCTTACGAATGACTTCTGGCGCGCCCCAATCTTTTTTGTGCAGGGTGAGAACCCTATCTTTAGTCATGAAAATCGCCAGCTTGTTGGTCAGCTCGGTGACGGTATCGGCCTCAGTCCCGACTGTCTCGCTGTGCATCCTGAAAATAATAAATACATAAGTGCCCACGTCTTCGTATTTCGGTAAATGGTCGGGTTGCAGCCAGTCTTTGATCGACGACGCGTGTAGCCCGTATTTTTCTCTGAGCTGTTTTAACTCCTCCTCGCCGGGATCCGTCACATCGAGCCATTCGAACGGGTATTGGGAGGGATCCGCAATGGTCTGGATCATAAAGAAATGCGGCTAAAATTGACGATATTCAATTGGATGGCCATGGTCAATGCACAGGCTTTTCCGGTTTCGAATCGAGGATGAAGCGCAGGGACTGATCCCGTGTAAAGAATGCCACCATCCAGTTATAAAGCGTTTTCACCTGGTTTCGGTAGCGGATCAGCGAAAACAAATGCACCACCAGCCACAGAAAATAAGCGATAAAGCCCTTGAAATGCAAGCCCGGCAAATCGGCCACCGCCTTATTGACGCCAATGATCGCCATAGTGCCTTTATCATTATATTTAAATGGTCTGGGCGAAAGTCCATCCTGCCACCGCGACAGGTTATGTGCCAGGTTCTGCCCCTGCTGAATGGCTACCTGGGCGAGTTGCGGATGCCCGTTCGAAAATTCTCCGTCTGCGGTCATCAGGCAGATATCCCCGATAGCAAAAATGTCCTCAAAACCTTTCACACGGTTGCAGGCGTCCACCAGCACACGCCGGCCTTTGCCAAAAACGTCCTCAGGCAAGCCCGGCAATGCGGTAGCGGTCACGCCCGAGGTCCAGATCAGTGTTTGAGTTTCGATGGTATTGCCGTTGGTGAATGTGACGATCCCGTTGTCATAATCTTTCACCGCGTGATCCAACAAGACCTCTATTCCCAGGTCACGCAGCTCGGCAAGTGTTTCCTCCTGCGATTGTTTGCTCATCGGGTTCAATACCACGGGCAGCGCATCAACGAGGTAGATTTGCACTTCTTCCCTTTTCAATTCGGGATAATCCTTTTTGAAAATACGCTTGTGCATTTCCGCCAGCATTCCCGATACTTCCACGCCCGTCGGGCCGGCACCAGCCACCACAATAGAGAGCAGCTTTCTACGGACGGCTGCATCGGTCTCTTTGGTGGCTTGTTCTTTCAGTCTCAGAATATGATTACGCAATGCGAGCGCGTCTTCTACGGTTTTCATTGGTACCGCATTTTTACGCACATTCTCCATGCCAAAATAATTGCTTTCGGTACCGGTCGCGAATACGAGGTAGTCGTAATAGATGTCGCCGCTTTCGGTCGCTATTTTCTTTTCTTCCGGAAAAACCCTTTCAAAGCCTCCCAGACTGAACCGGAGATTGGGCTTGTCCTGAAAAAATTTGCGGAACGGATAACTGATGTTGGAAGCTTCCAGAAAACCGGTCGCTACCTGGTAGAGCAATGGCGGGAAGAAATTGTAGTTGTTCTTATCCACCAGCACAATTTGAAACGATTTATTCCGGGATAGCTTCTGAGCAAGGTTAATCCCCCCGAAACCTCCGCCTATGATCACCACTTTTTTCGAATCCATAGCACGATACATTTGCCGGCCGGCATTTGCGGCCGCATCGCGTGCTTGCATTAATAACCATGCCGACCGCCTTCCGAAGCGTCAAAACAGGCCCCTGAGGCCCAAAGGCATACACTCCACTGTGAAAATCTTTACTCATTTCCAGCAGCAGGCAATGCTTTCCACCCGCATCAGCCATTGGCATATCCTTTTTGACGACGCGCCGCATCTACAAAAACAATTAAGCATTATGAGCTTCGATATAGATACCCGCGGGCAGACGCAAAGTGCACAGCCCGGCATAGAAGAGGTTATGGATCCGGCACCGATCGTGATCCGCGAAAACTACCGCGGCAGCAGCAAACTGGAGGGTAAAATAGCCCTCATTACCGGTGGCGATAGTGGCATAGGCCGCTCAGTAGCGGTTCATTTCGCACGGGAAGGCGCCGACGTGGCCATTGTGTATCTTGATGAAAATCAGGACGCCGCCGATACCAGGGCCATGGTGGAAGCCGAAGGGAAGAGGTGCCTGCTCATTCAGGGCGACATCCGCAGCGAGGCATTTTGCAAGGAGGCTGTAAGCCGTGCGGTAAATGAATTCGGAAAACTGAATATCCTGGTCAACAATGCCGCTGAGCAGCATCCACAGGAAAGCGTCGACCAGATTTCGCCGGATCAGCTGAGCGATACCTTTGCGACGAACATCTTCTCCTTCTTCTACTTCACGCAAGCCGCATTGCCGCATTTGCAGCAGGGGGACACAGTTATCAATACCACCTCCATTACAGCCTATCACGGAAGTCCGTCGTTGCTTGATTATTCATCTACCAAAGGTGCGATAGTCGCTTACACGCGGTCGCTGGCGGGTAATCTGGCCGAAAAGGGCATCCGGGTTAATGCGGTAGCGCCGGGGCCGATCTGGACGCCGCTCATCCCCTCCACTTTTGATTCGGAGCGGGTGAAAAAATTCGGAAAGGACACCCCGTTCAAGCGTCCGGGACAGCCTTGCGAAGTCGCTACCTGCTACGTATTCCTGGCCAGCGAGGATGCCTCGTACATGAGCGGACAGGTACTGCACCCGAACGGCGGACAAGTCGTGAACGGTTAGTCCGGCTTGTGAAGCCATTTCCGGACCGCCGCTTCGAGCGTATCTTTCAAAACGGGCTTAGTGAGGTAATCGTCCATACCGGCCTCGATGCATTTCTCGCGCTCGCCTACCACGGTACCGGCCGTAAGCGCGATGATCGGCACGTGCGGGCTCCCCGCCTGCCTGATCTCGCGCGTGGCTTCATACCCGTTCATTTCCGGCATCTGAATGTCCATAAAAACGATATCGGGCCTGGTTCTGCGGAATGCCTCGATTGCTTCCCGGCCGTTCGCCGCCTCGATCAGCTCACTGCCGGGCAATATTTTACCCAGCATTGATTTAACCAGCAGCATATTGATCTTGTGGTCTTCCGCTATGAGTATTTTCACGTCTCCTGCTTCGTAATTTTCTTCGGTTAATTTTTCCTGTGCCATTGTTTTTGCCGGCTTTTCCGGGGCTTTTGTTTTGAGTCCCAGATCAGACAGCGCATGAAAAAGTTGCTGTATCTTAACTGGTTTGACCAAAAAATGCCTGATATCCAACTCGTTCCCAAAAGCGCTCAGCGCTTCCTCGTCAAACGAATCGTTCAGCAATATGACGGGTTGCCGGGCGGCCTTGCCTTCCAGTTTCCGCAGCATCCGGATCGTTTCGATCCCGTCCCATCCTGGCATCTGGCAATCCACCAGTATCACATCGTATCCCTTGCCCGCTACCAGCCGGTTATATGCCTCCTCACCGTTGCTGATGTAGTCTGCCATAATCCGCTTGTTGGCCAGCATGTCTTTCAAAATCTGCCCGTTATGGACATTATCATCCACCACCAGCACATTTTCGATCTGCTCCACATTCTCCCATTCAAACCGGTCTTCGCCTTCGATGGCGCGGAATGTGACGTCGAAAAAGAAAGTACTGCCATGTTCGAGTTTGCTCACCAGTTGCAGGCGGCTATCCATTAGTCCTAGCAGACTATTGGAAATGGTAAGGCCAAGTCCCGTACCGCCAAACCGCTTGGTAGTCGAAGAATCTTCCTGTGAAAATGCCTCGAAAATGCGGCGCTGATTTTGAGGATCAATACCGATGCCGGTATCGCGGACCGAGAACCGGAATGTATAGTCCAGGCCGCTTACCTTTTGCAGCAATTCTATTTTCAGCTCGATTTCTCCCTTGGTCGTAAACTTAACAGCATTGCTGAGCAAATTCACGAGGATTTGCCGCAGCCGCACCGAATCGCACCAGACAAACTGTGGAATGTCGGCGGGGATGTTCAGCAGCATTTCCAGGTGTTTCTGCTGCGCCTGGTAAGTCACCATATCGGCCACCTGTCCGCAAACTTCCAGCAGATCGGTCTTCTCCGGAGTCAGTTCCAGCTTGCCGGCTTCTATTTTGGAAAAGTCGAGAATGTCGTTGATAATATCCATCAGCGAATTGGCCGACTGGAAAACCATCGACATGTATTGCTGTTGGGTTTCGTCCAGATTCGTTTTCATCAACAAATCGGTAAACCCGACTACGCCATTCAGCGGTGTGCGGATTTCGTGACTCATATTGGCCAGAAACTCTGATTTCAATTTGCTGGCCGCCTCCGCATGTTCCCGGGCTTCGAGCAGTTCGAGCTCTGCGCGTTTCCTGAGAGTAATATCTCGGATCACCGCCTGGATAATCTCCGAATCGTTGACCTTCATCAGGTTAAGCAAAACCTCCGCAATAAACGACTCCTTCGATTCACCGAAACGCTTGTATTTCCATTCGAAACTATGCGTACCCTTTTCATAGACCATTTGCACATGCCGGTTGCCTTCGCTCTTATAGTCTTCCATGCCCAGCTCGTTCAATCCGGACAACTCGCCCATGGGCATTCGCAGAAACATCTCCACAGATTCAATTCCGAACATTTTCAATGCGGCTTCATTACAATCCAGGTAGCCTGTGCGGTCAAAAAGGATTACCGCGTCGCTCGTGGAATCATACAAAGTCCGGAATTTGACTTCCGAGTTCTTGATATCCATCTCTGCCTGCTTGCGGTGCGTAATATCCTGAAACGCCCCATAAACACGAACGCACATGCCGTCCACCATCTCGGCCTTTCCAATAGACCTGACCCACAGCTCGTTACCTTTGGCCGTTATTAACTGCAACTCGCTGTCCCAGGGTGTTCCATAGGCAAGCCCCTCAGCCACAGCCCTTGTGATAACCTCCCTGCTATGTCCTTCTTTATAAAAATGGATCGCCGTATCAGTATTCGGCACGTAATCCTGCGGCACTTCATGAATCTCCTTGGTGGTAGGCGACCAATAGAGCTCTCCTGTGCGTGCGTACAGCTCCCACCCGCCTACACGCGCGACACTGTTGGTTTGCTCCTGAATGTCCTTGATGCGTCTCAGTTCTTTGTCTGCCGCTTTGCGGGCGGTAATGTCCCTTTCGACGGCTATAAAATGGGTGCAGTTACCATAATCATCGAAAACAGGTGTCACTTTGAGGTCAACCCAGTAGCTCGCTCCGGTTTTGGTATAGCAAAGCACCTCTTCACGTACTACCTTTTTCTCTTTACAGTGCAGTAAAATCCGATCGAGGGTGTCGGGGTCGGTTTCAGGCCCGCGGAGCAAAACCAGCGGGCTCATGCCTTTCACCTCCTTCCGCTCGTAACCGGTGTGCGTTTCGTAAGCTTTATTAACCCATGTAATATAACCCTTGCTGTCCGTTATGACGATATAATCTGTTGTGTTAGAAGCAACAATGGCCAGCTCTCTAAGGCGCTCACGGGAGTTCCGCAACTCCGTAATGTCGTGGCTCGTCAGAATGATTTCCTTGCTCACCGGATCGATATTGGCACTGGTATTACTCCACGACCACGACCCATCTTTGTGCCTGATCCGGTGCTCCACACCACCCGGCACCGGTACACCGGTTTCGGTGGTAATGCGCAGGGCTTCGAAACAGACATGAAAATCATCAGGATGGATAAATTCGGTGAACGGCCTTCCAACCGTTTCCTCAACGGTATGGCCATACATCGATGTCCAGCTCGGCGATACATAACTAAATATGCCTGCGGGGGAAATCGTGAACAGGACATCCTGCATGTTGGATACCAGCACCGAAAGGTCTTCCTGTACCTTGAGCTGCTGGGTGATGTCGTAGCCGATGCATAATATCTCCTCAACTACCCCGTTTTCGTCGGCAATGCCTGTAAACTCCCATTGCGTTGTTTTCACACCATCCAGCGACGAGTACTTCCGAAGGACGACCGGTTGAGGCGTTCCCGGGTTGATAAAGCATTGCTCGCCTACTTGCAGGCATTTTTCAATATCCTCCGGCACAATGCCTCCAAGCGATGATTTGCCGATGATCGCATTTCTTTCCAGCCCGTAAAACTCACAGAAATGGTCGTTGACATATTTGTAGTTTCCTTCCAGATCGATACCCGTCACATAAATAGCGTTGCTGTTCAGGAAAGACTGATAGAGCTCGGTACTGGTAACCAACCCCGGTAGCTCCGGCAGCAGATTATCGCGTTGAAAACCCGACAGCACGAGCCAACCGTACGGTTCGGCATATGCACAAATGGAAGTAACTGCCAACCGCAAAGACTGAACGTTATCACGAGGGAGCCTGACAATGCCATGGCTCGGCTGCCGGATTTCAGGAAAACCTGCCCGGACATTCTTTATATGAACTGAAAAGGAAGCATTTTCAAAAAGTGAAGCAGGCACATCATTGTCCTCTTGAAAACCCGGGCCGGATACGATCGTTTGCCGCAATTTCTTGTCAGCCCAGCAATCGTCCGGCTTTGAATGCCTCCATATTAATAATCCGTCTGTG
>DATMSL010000004.1:0-9199 GCA_035565435.1 Dyadobacter sp.
GTAAGATTACCCGGTTTCGTAAGAGGTTGAAAATTAGCCTTTTTTGACCAAAATCCTAACTAATTGTTTGCATTACTAAAAATATAAGGCAATCCCTTAGGGGTATTCACTGACTGTTTACTCTATACGTCGAACTATTTCTCAGGCTATTCCTTGATCCGCCCGTATTTGCGCATGATTTCCAGCACTTTGTCCTTCGGAAGTTCTTCTACCTTGTGTCCCTGAGTGCCTTCGGAAGTTTTGGCCATGAAAAGGGAGTTGATAATGGCCTCCTCAGTGGCTTCGATGGCCGCCATGAAGAGCGGCGAAACGTAATCGTTGTGCAGGAATGCCGAGCTGAAAACCGCTTCGGATGTTTCGTGCAGCACTTTGTTGGCTGTCGAGAAGGCGATTACATAATCGCCGCTGCCGTTCGCGGCGATGCCGCCCGTTGGCGCCATGCCGAGCATAACGCGTTTGGCAAGCCTTTTCAGGTTTCGGGCGTCGAGAGGCGCGTCAGTGGCAAGCACCATCATGCAGGAGCCATCCGACGACTTGTCGAGCGATTCTTTGAATGCATATTTACCCAACTCCTGGCCTACGGGCACGCCGTTCACTTTCAAAACACCGCCAAAATTGGTCTGTACCAGCACACCCACCGTGTAATTGCCCAGCTTTTCAGGTAATTTGCGGGAAGCCGTGCCAATGCCGCCTTTCCATCCGAAGCAAACCGTGCCGGTCCCCGCGCCTACGTTACCTTCGGCTACCGGGCCGGTCTCGGCTTGGGCCAGTGCATTCAGGACATGGTCTTTCCGCACGTGACGGCCCCGGATGTCGTTCAGGAAGCCATCATTCGTTTCGCCGATTACCGGATT
The DNA here is from genome assembly GCA_035565435.1 of Dyadobacter sp. Classification (GTDB taxonomy): domain Bacteria; phylum Bacteroidota; class Bacteroidia; order Cytophagales; family Spirosomataceae; genus Dyadobacter. The sequence goes on from DATMSL010000004.1 coordinate 855, forward strand.
CACCGACCTCACATTTTCGTTGCCCTTTTGCCCGAGCGTCCAGTCGATTACCGCGTCGGCGGCCGTGGGTACACTCAATGTATTGGTTAAAACAATAGGAGATTCAATCGTACCGAGTTCCTCGACCTGCGAGTAGCCCGTCATTTTGCCGAAACCATTGCCTATGTACATGGCCGCCTGCACTTTTTGCTGGAAGATATTGCCGTCGTGCGGGAGAATGGCCGTCACGCCCGTACGTACGTCCGCGCCTTCCGTGAGCGTCACCTGGCCTACCTTCACGCCCGCCACATCCGTGATCGTATTCAATGCACCCGTTGGCAGCACACCTATTTTGATCCCCAGGTCACGGGGGCGTTTCTGGGCAGCGAGTGTGAGCGGGAGCATGAGCAGGAGTGCAAGAAGGTGCTTCATAGGTCGGTTTGATTCAGGATGAAATATAATAAAAAATCCACTGGGAACCGGGGCTCACCAGTGGATACATCTGCTGTTGAAGTGTAATTTTTAGTCGTTGTCCGGACGGGCTTTTTCCGGGTCGATCACCGTTTCCATGCGGCTCACGGCCGATGCGCTGAAAAATCCGAGTGCTTTCGGGCCTTTTGGATCGGCATTGATGATATTCGACCGGACGTTGGCGATCGGGGTGGCGAATAATCCGCCATTCGTACCTTGTTCGTTCACCTGTTTCAGGAATTCAAATGCCTCATAGGTAATGCTGTGCAGCTCAACGCCCACTTGCGCCCCTGCCGAATACAATGAATCGGTAGTGATCGATTCGCGTAATGGAAGGATGAATATCAGCCCGTCGGAAGGCGCGCCGGCACCGAATGCGGCGTCGTAGGCAATGGAAATGTTGGCAGCTTTTTCTACCACCGCTTTGCCGCGAATCACAGGCTTGATCCAGTAAGTATCGCCTACGCCTTCCAGATCTCGGGCGTAGAATGACGCTACAAAACCTTCGCGAGGCCCCTTATCGGGTTCAAATGGCCATTTCTCATGGCGGTACACCACGGAGTCTACGGTTGGTACGCGTTTCAGTTCGGATTGCGACGTGAAAGTGTCGGTGCCGTTAACCACTTTGAGCGAGTAGGTACGGCCTACGTGCCCGAGCGTGTCGGCGGTGGTTTTCCCCCAGGTGTATTTGCCGTCGCCGTCGGTGTCTTCGAATTTGTAAACCTTGCCTTTATCGTCGGTAACAGTTACTTGCGCGCCCAGCACGGGTTTCGGTGCATTATTGTCGAAATAGGCTTGCGACCATGATAATTTAATGGCCTGCTCACCGGGTTGGTTGGTAAGCCAGGCGTCAACCACGAGTTGGGAAGGGCCGTTCGCCGTGTCGAGGTCGATTACATCCTCGCAGCTTGTGAGGGACATCAATGCAAGCGCGAACAATGCAGGGTATTTGATATATTTCAATGTTTTCATCATTACAGTTTTTCTGGCGTGATTTCAGTTTGCTGGTGTCAGAATTTGAAGTTGTAGGTCACGGAAGGAATGAAGTTCCCGATCACTGAATAACGTACTGCTTCTGCTTTAAGCGGATTGTCTTCGTTCATCCGGGTGTAGACCGAGAACGGGTTGCGACGGTTGTATACATTATAGACAGAGAATACCCATTCGCCTTCGCCCACTTTGAAAAGCTTCTTTTTCGCTTTCAATGTCGCTGCCAAGTCAAGACGGTGGTAGGCCGGAATGCGGCTGTTGTTGCGCATGCCATTGTAGTTGTTCCCGATTACAAGACCGCCGACTGTGTAGCGGTTGGTCGCGAAAGTTGCCGGCGTTCCGCTCTGGATCGTGAAGTTGGATGACAGAGACAACCGCTTGTTCAGTTCGTATATGGCTACTGCGGTAATGTTGTGCGGTTTATCGAATCGGGCGGGAAACCAATCATCATTATTGATAGATTCCACCAAACGCTCTGTTCTTGAAAGCGTATAGCTTACCCAACCGGTCAGTCTGCCTTTGTTTTTCTTCACATAAAACTCTGCTCCGTAAGCCCTGCCTTTACCGAAGAGCAGATCGCCGGTGAAATATTCGTTGAGGAGCAGGTCGGAAGCCGGCACATAGTCAATTTGGTTGTACAGTTTTTTGTAATACAATTCTACGGAAGCCTCGTAAGTATTATCCTGGAAATTCTGGAACCAGCCTAATGCCACCTGATCAGCCTTTTCGGGCTTGATATTAATGCCGCTCAAAGTCCAGACGTCGAGTGGTGAACTGGCTGCGGTGTTGGAAAGCAAGTGCAGGTATTGTGACGTGCGGTTATAGCTGGCTTTAATGGACGCATTGCTGGTGATACCGATATTCAATGCCGCACGCGGTTCGAGGTTGCCGTAGCTTTTGATCACATCACCTCTTTTGTATTCAGTACCCGGGAAAATGGGATCTTTTCGGACGCCTTTGCCCTTGTCGGCATACTCGTATTCAGTAGCCGGGCCGAGGCTGCGGAAGTAGGAATAGCGCACACCATATTGTAATGAAATGCGGTCACCGAATTTTAATTCATTACCTATATATAATGCAGACTCGTCGGCATAGCGTGGTTCGAGGCTGATGTCTTGCATATCACCTTCCGAAACGAAGGTCGCTTTGCCCGGGCGTGTATCATAATAAATGTACTGGCCACCGAACGTCAACTGGTTGTTAGGGGTGATGTAGAAGGTAAAATCAGGCTTGATACTGGTGCTGATGATTTTTGATTTCCAGTCGAACTTGTCTTTTGCGTCGGGCTTGTTCTGGTTTTGGCCGAGGTTATAATCGTAGTTGCTATAATAACCGGTCAGGTTCATGAAAAGTTTGTTGGAGAAAATGTGGTTCCAGCGCGCTGTTGCGGTTTTGTTGCCCCATCCGAAGCCGAAGTCACCGCCGCCGAACACGTCTTTTCCAAAATAACCCGAGGCATAAAAGGTATCCTTGTTACCCAATTGATAGTTGACCTTTGCCGTCAGGTCATAGAAATAGAATTTGGAATCCTTCAAATCCGAATTCAGGAATGGTTTTGCCAGAATATCAATGTACGAACGACGGCCAGCCACGATGAAAGACCCTTTTCCTTTTGCAAAAGGCTGCTCGTAAGTCAGGCGGGAGAATATCGAACCGATACCGCCATTGATTTCGCGTTTCTTGGCATTACCTTCTTTCATCCGAACATCGAGAATGGAGGAAATGCGGCCGCCATATTGCGAGGGAATACCGCCTTTGATGAGCTTCACATCCTTCACCGCATCCGGGTTGAATACCGAGAAAAACCCGAACAAGTGGGAAGAGTTGTAAACCGGCGCTTCGTCAAGCAATACCAGGTTTTGCGAAACATCCCCGCCACGCACGTTAAAACCCGAGGCACCTTCGCCGACGGTCGTCACGCCGGGAAGCAGCTGAATGCTGCGGATCAAATCCACCTCGCCGAGCAATGCGGGCATTTTGCGGATGGTTTTCATTTCCACCTTGTTTACCGACATTTCGATGCTGCGGACATTCTCGTCTTCTTTTTGGGTCGAGATCGTCACCTCCGCGAGCTGGTTACTTTCGTCGGTCATTTCAATGCTTACGGTTTTGTCGCCGTCGAGTACTACCTCGCGGGTCACTTTCTGGTAGCCGAGGTAGGTAAATACGAGTGTGTACCTTCCGTCGGGAAGGGTGAGCGAATAAAAACCGTAAGGGTTGGTAACCACGCCGGTTTCGGCTTCACGGACGTAAACGGATACGCCAATGAGTCCCTCGCCATTCGAGTTGTCTTTGACGTAACCGCTCACGGAGTGCCGGTTCTGTGCAAGCGCCGGCAGGCTGATCAAGGCTAATAGAAGGCATTTGAGTATTCTGTTTTTCATGGACTTGATTTGTTTACTATCAAATTGGTTTATGTTGCTGTGAGCGGAAGCAGTCATTCTTACAGACGATCAAATTGAATTTTTCCTTTCCTCCGTGACAACTCAGTGTGGATATACCCCCTGCCAATGGCTAAAAAATATTTCGACATTTTTTTCAAGGCCCGACAAAGCACGTGTTAATCAGCCTAAAAAGACAGCAAAAAATGATGAACTGGTAAAAAACCTGAATAAATGGCTTGGAGCCCGAAATGAAACACTGAAAACGCTTATGGTACTATTTCAAGGTATTTTTGACACGGCTGATGTGTCGGGACATTGGTCCAGCAATTGGGAGGAGGTCTTTTGTAAAAGGGGATGAATAAAATCGGGGGCGATTTCGGCGAGCGGCGCCAATACAAAACGGCGGTCCTGAATGCGTGGGTGCGGTAATGTAAGCCGGGCGGAGTCCATAACGGTTTGCCCGAAATACAGCATGTCGATGTCGATCACACGTGCGCCCCAGCGCTCGTAACGTACGCGCCCGAGGTCGTGCTCGATGTTGAGAATGATCCTGAGCAAATCCTCAGGCAGGAGGGAGGTGGTAATTTCGAGTACCTGGTTAAGGAATGCCGGCTGATCGGTAATGCCCCAGGGTGCGGTTTCGTATACCGCCGACTGGTTGATAATGCTTCCGGCCTGGTCGGCAATGGCCTCACGCGCGGCTGAGAGTACCTGCGGGCGATCGCCGAGGTTGGAGCCTAACAACAGAAAAACCTGGCCGGTTGCTGCCATCACGAAATTTGTTTGGAATAATCAATCCACGAAAAAAAGGACTTCCCGATGGAGGAAAGTCCTTTTCCAATAAATTCGTAAAATTCCTTTTAGAACGTAAGCGTTCCTTTGTCGTATGCTTTTTGTATAGTTGCTTCGATACCGTTTTTGTTGATGGTACGAAGAGCAGAAGCTGCTACTTTCAACGTAACCCACTCTCCCGATGAAGGAAGGAAGAAACGTTTCTTTTGCAAATTCGGGAAGAATTTACGTTTTGTTTTATTGTTAGCGTGAGAAACGTTATTTCCGACGCGAGTTCTTTTACCTGATATTTGACAAACCTTAGCCATGACTTACAATTTTTCCAAATGAGGGTGCAAAGATGCGTAATTAATTTTTGTTGAGCAAGTAACGGCAAAACAAATTTTCAAAAAAGCCACATTTTACCATCGCATCCTGAAACCCACACCGTGCACATTATCAATGCGGATGTCGGGATCGCCGGAAAGATATTTGCGTAATCTGGAAATGAAAACATCGAGGCTGCGGCCCATAAAATAGTCGTCATCGCCCCATATGGCTTTCAAAAGCTCGTCCCGGCGGATCACCTGATCGGTGCGCTCGGCCATGAATTTGAGTACCTCGGCTTCGCGGAAGGTGAGGCTTTGCGACTTGCCGTCAAGCGTCAATGTCAGTTTCTGAAAATCAAATACATATTTCCCGATCTGTTTGCTGCCGGGTTTTACGACCAATATAGAATCGGCTTTGCTGCGGCGGAGGAAGACATCGATCCGGAGTTTCAGCTCCTCGATGCTGAACGGCTTGGTAACGTAATCATCGGCGCCGAGTTTGAGGCCTTTGATCTTGTCTTCCTGCATTGAGCGAGCGGAAAGGAATAGAATGGGCACCTGGCTGTCGGAAGCGCGGATCTTCTCAGCCAATGTAAAACCGTCCATTTTGGGCAGCATGATGTCGAGCACGCAAATGTCGAAATGTTCTTTGCCGAAAAAGTCCAGCGCTTCAGCGCCGTCGGTCGCGTGCACGACTTCGTAATCGTATTGTTCGAGGTTATCCTTGGTGGCAAATGCCAGATTGGGGTCGTCTTCGACGTACAGGATTCTCTTTTTCATTAAGCGTGTTTCTGCGGAATAGTGATTTTAAATGTACTGCCTTTGCCCAGGGCGCTTTCCAGGCCGAGGTGCCAGTGGTGCGCGCGGACGATCTGTTTGACATAACTCAAACCGATCCCGAAGCCCTTCACATTATGCACATCGCCGTAGGGAATGCGGAAAAACTGGTTGAAAACCTTCTTCTGGTACTCCGGCGCAATGCCTATGCCCTGGTCGCGGACAGCTATAACGAGGTTATTGCCTTTATTGTATGTCTCCACGACCACATCCGGCACATCGTCGGAATATTTCAATGCATTATCGACGAGGTTACTGATCAGGCAGCGGAGGTGGAACGGGTCGGCGTCGATCATACTGTTGGTTGCATTGGCCTGGAAACGCACCTTTTCTTCATAAGGTAGCAAAATGGATTCGATCATCTGCCGGGCGTCGAGCCGTTCTTTTTGCAAATGCAATGCATCGCGTTCCGCTTTGGCCATGGACAGTACCATTTCCACCTGGCCCTGCAAGCGGAGGATTTCGTCCTGAACGATCTGCACATAGCGCTTATGCCGCACGGGTTGGGATACGATTTTGTCGGAATTCAGCACATCGGCCGCAATGCGGATGGTCGAAATAGGCGTTTGCAGTTCGTGGGTCATGTTATTGACAAAATCACGCTGGACTTCCGAAAGCTGTTTCTGCCTTAAAATCACAAACAATGCATACGCAAAGAACGACACTGCTACCATTACCAGTGCCGACGACCAGATGGCACCATTGATACTACCCGCGAAATAGGTTTCCTGCTCGGGAAAGCGCACGCCGAAGTAATAGGGATACTTGTCAGTTTTAACCCAATTGGTCGTTTTGGCGGGAATTTTATCGTTATTCTTCGTACTCAACGACATCGCGTAGCGAATGCGGTTGGTGGTACAATCGTAAATCCCGATCTCGAAATTGGTGATCAGGTTATGTTTTTGAAAACTGTCCTTGATAAAATGTTCCAGCATTTCAGGCTGAGTAGTGGCATTGGTGTTCACCAGAAAATACTCCGGTGAAAGTTGTTCGACGGGATTGGTGGTTTGCATTACCCCGCACACGTTGGCGAGTTTGCCGGCCACGTCCTGCAAGGCTATGTGGGCATTCTGGTTGAACTGCCGGTGCCGGAGGTCGAGCGCCTGTTTTACCCAGTAAATCTGCGTAATAACAACGCCGATAATGAGCAATGCAGAAAAAACCGTGAGGGATTGAATGGTACGTCTTGACATAACTAACTCGAAATGACCAATAAATATACGGCCATTCGTTCAATTAAACAGCCGTGCCAGCCGTAACATGACCGGCGCTGCGCTGTTTAACATTTCATTAACTTTTTAAGCTTTCAGATCGGTGAGATGGTAGCCGATCAATCCTTCCAGAGGCGATTTCAGAATCCGGCCGGTTTTTAAGCCATTATTTTCCAGCACCCCCCGAAGAATATCCTGGTAGTAATACGCGATTGAACCAGTGAAATGCACGGGGTATTGTGCCGCATTCGCATGTTTCAAAACATATTTTTTTACAAATAGCCCGAATGCGTTGTTGAGCAAAGCGTGAATGAATTCATGGGCACGGTTTTCAGCAATGAATTTGGAATACGAAGCGAAATACCGGTTCGGGTAAGGCTTTTTGTAGGCGTGGTCGAGTACGGTGAGGCGGTCGAGGCCGGGGTATTCTTTTATAAATCTTTCGTGAAGATCCTCAGGCAGCTCGTTTTGCAGGTAATGCACGACCAACGTCTTACCCAAATAAGAGCCGCTACCCTCGTCGCCCAGCCAGAAACCCAGCGAGCCGATGGAATGCGTAATGCGGCTGCCATCGAAAAACGCATTGTTCGCGCCCGTGCCCAATATGCACGCAAGCCCGGGCTCATGCCCGCATAACCCGCGAGCCGCACCGAGCATGTCCGAAGCCACTTCCACAACCGCGGCGGAGGGAAAGCAGTGTTTCAAGGCATTGGTAACCGGCAGACTGGACTGCTCGTTGGCGCAGCCAGCACCGTAAAAGTGGATTTCCTGAATGCCGCCGCCGATATTCGGAACGACCTCGCTTTGCAGAACAGGGATAATTTCTTCCGTTGTCTGGTAAAACGGGTTAATGCCCGCGGATTGTACCGGTTGATAATTGCCGGTTCCTGTTTGAATGTAAGCCCAGTCTGTTTTGGTAGAACCGCTGTCGGCAATGAGGATATATTTGGAAGACATATGGGAATCTTTCAATTGGGTTATTCGGGTAATTGCAGCTTGCCGATGATATTGAACCGTTCGAAAACGCGTTCGGTGTGCGGAGCGTCGCCGAGTTCTTTAGTGAGGTCCTGGCCGGCCCAATGCTCATAATGGTGGCCGTTGCGCCAGAGCCGCGATGAGCTTACATCGTAAATCATTCCTTTATATGCACACCATATTTCCTCCCGGTCCTGCCCGTTGCGAAGCGCCAGTTGTGCCCTGGTATATACTTTCATTATATTGTTTTAGCGCGCAATTTAACGATAAGGGTATTCCGTTGGAAAATTTAGAAAACGATCTGTCATGAATATTTTGATTATAAGACTAAAAAGTAAGAACTTGGCGTTTTGAAAAGACATTCACGAAAAATAAAATATGAGAAAAAGTTACGCTCT
>DATMSL010000005.1:0-2224 GCA_035565435.1 Dyadobacter sp.
CACACCCTATGTGATCTCATGACAGAGCTTCAAGCCCGAGTCTCCGAGTATGGTGGTCTATCCATCAAGGAGCGCCTGTTAGTCAGGTTCATCAAGTCCAGAAACATTGTCGGCAAAAGCTGGCGGGGAGTGCTCGCGGAAGCGGACCCATTCTTTAACACCAAGCTGGGAGGGGATTACTTAACCTCAGTAGCACAGGCAGTTTCGGACAGTAGTCGCGGTAACGTCGACCGCATCGAAAGGGTCACCATCGCCCTCGAAAAGGTGGCAGGTATTACTCCCGTTCCAGTCGTTTGAAGAATTATTTTTCGGTAGGTATCACTGATTTATCGGAGGCTTTGAGTCGCCTTTAAAATCGTGTGCTATCGGAAAAACCGGATTGGTTTTTCGCATTCGAGTATTCGTTTGCGCAAGAAAACCTGTGTTGAAACACGCAGCAGGTTCAGTATTGTTGTACTTGCTGCGTGTTTATTCACCTGCATCCGTTGCGTTGGAGGCAAAGATACCTGTGTCGAAACCATCGATGCTGGCCATGTTTTTCCTTGCCCAATAATTGTGAATGCCGTCCGGTCCCTGTTTCCTGGCCCACGCGTTTAGCTCGTCACGTTCGCGGTTATAATCCATGAACGGAACAGCCATGCCGCAGGAGGTCTGGACAAGGTCTACTTGTATGTCTATCAACTGCCGCGCACCTTCGAAGGGAGGAAAAAGCGGGTAGTATTCGTGCCATTCCGCGTCGGCGGGATGGTAAGCCTTGCCATGCCCGTACAGGCGAAGAATTAGGGGTTTGCCCTCGAATGCACAAAACATCATGGTAATGCGGTCATTCAGCAGTAAATGTGCCGCAGTTTCGTTGCCGCTGCCGGTGACGTTCAGCCACATGACCCGGTTGGGGCCGAGAATGCGGAACGAGTCCATTCCCTTGGGCGAGAGGTTCACCGTGCCCGTTTCCGCCGCCGTCGCAACGAAGTAGATCTTCTGTTTATTGATGAACGATTCCAATTCCGGAGTGATCCGATCCAGTTGTTTTCCCATGATTTGAATAGTGCAGGCTAACTATATTTTCTTTCCCTGAATACGATAGGCATTTAAAATGGCCAGCAACGCTACGCCGACATCAGCGAAAACCGCCTCCCAGAGCGTGGCAACACCGCCCGCACCGAGCACCATTACTGCAATTTTAACTCCCATTGCGAGTGAAATGTTCTGGTAAACAACGGATTTTGTGATTTTACCGATCTTCACCGCCGCAGCGATGCGCGACGGCTGGTCGTTCTGGATCACGATATCGGCCGTTTCGATGGTGGCATCGGAGCCTAGCGCGCCCATAGCTATGCCCGCATCCGCGAGCGCGATCACGGGTGCGTCATTCACGCCATCGCCTGCGAATGCAATGCGTTTGCCCTGATCTTTAAGCTCTTGCACGATTCTTACCTTGTCTTCCGGCAGCAACCCACCGTAACTTTGGGCGATACCCAGTTCTCCCGCAACCTTGCCGACGACGGCTTCCTTATCGCCCGACAACATGATCGTTGAAATGCCGAGGGTTTTCAATTCCGCAACAGCAGTGGCAGCGTCCTCCTTAATTTCGTCGGCAATCAGGAAATAGCCCGCGTAGCCGTTGTCGATCGCAACGACCACGAGCGTTTCCACCAGGGAAGCAAGCTCGGCGGGGTATTTAATTAAATGCTTGTCGAGGAGTTTGGTGTTCCCGGCGAGCACAGCCTTGCCATCAACCGTACCTTTGAGGCCGTGTCCCGCAATTTCCTCCACATCGAGCGGCTTGGTCAATGCAGTTGCGTCCGCCGCGGCCACCACCGCTTTGGCGACGGGGTGTGTCGAATAGCTTTCCAAAGACGCTGCAATGCGCACAAAATCATTCTTATCAATACTTGTCTCTACCCTCTGAACTTTAAATACGCCCTTGGTAAGCGTGCCTGTTTTGTCCGAAACCACCGTGTCGATTTTAGTGATAACATCCAGAAAATTAGCTCCTTTGACCAAAATACCATTACGTGAAGCCAGCCCAATGCCGCCGAAATAGCCCAGCGGAATGGAGATCGTCAATGCACACGGACAGGCGATAACCAGGAAAACCATGCCGCGGTAGAGCCATTGGTCAAAATTGTAATCGGCTACAAAGAGCGCGGGAACGACGACGATCAGCAATGCGAGTAAAAAGACCGTAGGCGTGTAGATACGCGCGAGGCGGCTGATCAGCAGT
>DATMSL010000006.1:0-4253 GCA_035565435.1 Dyadobacter sp.
GGTGTTAATACCGCTTAACCTGCCGCTGATGTAAGCAGGACAAACCAATAGTCCATGACAATATCAAGAGAAGCAAAAGTCGGATTTATGGCACTCTTAGCCATTATCATGCTGTATTTCGGCTTTCACATCCTCAAAGGCTCCGACGTTTTTTCCAGAACATATAAATACCACGTCGTTTACGACAATATCGACGGACTGACCGCTTCCAATCCCGTTTTGCTGAATGGCTTGAACGTAGGTCGCGTGCAGGAGATCAAACTGCTTCAGAATCGCGGTAACCAGTTACTGGTAACGATCGACGTGCAAAAAGGCATTGTAGTTCCTCAGGGAACAGGCGCAGTTCTCGCGGATGGCGGCCTGCTCGGCGGAAAGGTAATCCATCTAGCAATGGGTACCGGCGCCCCGATGAAAGACGGCGACACGCTGCTTGCTAAAAAAGAGTCAGGGATTTCTGCTGTTTTGCAGGAAAAAGCATTGCCCCTCGTCTCCCACGCCGATTCGCTCATCAAAAACCTCGACCTGGTCGTAGGTGGCTTCCAGGAAACGGGTTTGATTTTGAACCAGGTTTTGAAAAATTATAACCAGACGGGCACCAGCCTGCAAGGCCTTTTGGCCGAAAACCGCGCAAACTTGCTGGCCATGACGTCGAACCTGAACAAACTCACGACATCGCTCGTGGAGACAGAAAAGGAATTGAAGCCATTGCTTGCCAAAACCGGCACCCTGGCCGATTCGCTGAATGCATTGCGCCTGGGCGAAACCGTTACAAGCGCACGAAAGACCATCGAAGAACTGCATACCCTGCTCGCAAGCGTTGAATCCGGCAAAGGAACGGCCGGTAAGCTTGTAAAGGACGAAACATTGTATAATAACCTGAATCGTACGATGATCAGCATGAACAAGCTGCTCACCAACTTCCGCGAGCATCCGAAGCGTTATATCCATGTTTCTGTGTTTGGTAAAAAAGACAAAGGACCTGCCGAGTCGCCACTGGATACTGCCACGACCATTAAATAGGGTCTTCCATTTTAAATTAATATGAAAGTCGTTTGCTTACCGGTGAACGACTTTTTACATTTGAAATAAGCCCATTTCCATTACTCACACCATTCTTCATCATCATGACCAGCCAGGAAAGCCTACCACACCTTATCGAAATCCTGAAACAGAAATACGAGCAGGTAAAGCTCGGCGGAGGTAAGAAAAAAATTGAAGCACAGCATCAAAAAGGCAAACTGACCGCCAGGGAAAGGATCGGCTACCTGATCGACGCCGGCTCTGATTTCCTCGAAATCGGCGCATTCGTCGGGGATGGCATGTACGAAGAAGAAGGCGGCTGCCCGTCAGGCGGCGTGGTGGTGGGCATCGGCTATGTTTCCGGAAAGCAATGCATGATCGTGGCTAACGACGCCACGGTGAAGGCCGGCGCATGGTTCCCGATTGCGGCCAAAAAGAACTTGCGTGCGCAGGAAATCGCGATGGAAAACCGTTTGCCGGTCATTTACCTCGTCGACAGCGCAGGCGTGTTCCTGCCAATGCAGGCGGAAGTGTTCGCGGATAAGGAGCATTTCGGGCGCATTTTCAGAAACAATGCACAAATGTCGGCGATGGGCATCGTGCAGATTTCGGCGATTATGGGCGCTTGTGTGGCAGGCGGGGCCTATTTACCCATCATGTCCGACGAGGCATTCATTGTGGAAGGAACCGGTTCGGTTTTTCTCGCTGGACCTTATCTGGTAAAATCCTCTATCGGAGAAGATATCGACGCCGAATCGCTCGGCGGTGCCGCCATGCATTGCGAAATCTCCGGCGTTACCGACAACAAGTTTCCCGACGATAAATCGTGCCTGGACGCGATCAAAAGGCATATTGACAAAATAGGCAAACCATTATCCGCCGGCTTCGACCGCAAAAACGCACAACTACCAACGCGCCAGCCCGAGGAAATTTACAGCCTCCTCCCCACCGACCGACTGAAACCCTACGACGTGCTACCCATTTTGCAATGCATTGTGGATAACTCGGAGCTCGATGAGTACAAACCCGACTATGGCAAGACTCTCATATGCGCCTACGCGCGCGTGGACGGCTGGGCAGTAGGTATCGTCGCGAATCAGCGCAAAATGGTACGCTCCGGCAAAGGCGAAATGCAAATGGGCGGGGTTATCTACGCGGAGGCGGCCGACAAGGCGGCCCGTTTCATTATGAATTGCAACCAGAAAAAGATACCGCTTGTTTTCTTCCACGACGTAACCGGCTTTATGGTCGGTAGTCGTGCGGAGCAGGGGGGCATTATTAAAGACGGTGCTAAAATGGTGAATGCTGTGGCCAACTCGGTGGTACCGAAGTTTACATTCATTATCGGCAACTCCTATGGCGCAGGTAACTATGCCATGTGCGGCAAGGCCTACGATCCACGGCTGATATTCGCCTGGCCGACGGCCCAAATGGCCGTAATGAGCGGAGCTACTGCAGCACGGACCTTGCTGCAAGTGCAAACCGCCACCTTGAAAGCCAAAGGCGAAACGATCACCCCCGAGGCAGAAAAGGAATTGCTAAGCCAGATTACCGACCGCTACAACCAGGAATTATCCCCTTACTACGCCGCCGCGCGCCTTTGGGTCGACGGCATTATCGATCCGGTAGAAACGCGGCGCGTTATATCGGCCGGCATTACTGCCGCCGACCAGGCACCCATTGAGAAGCCATTCAATGTGGGTGTCATTCAAGTTTAATTTTAATCTAAACCTGTTATTATGTCTGAAAAAATAGCGTTTCTCGGACTCGGGAACCTTGGTACTCCTATCGCTGAAAGCCTGCTTGAAGCGGGTTATGAACTTGTCATCTGGAACAGAACGGCTTCCAAAGCAGAACCATTGATCAAACTCGGCGCGAGCGTCGTCGAAAACGCCATCGACGCCATTACGCCCGGCGGATTGGTATTTTCGGTCCTCGCCGACGACGCTGCCGTGGAAGAGTTGTTTTCCATGGAACTCGTCGAAAAGCTCGGGAAAGACGGCGTACACATCTCTATGAGCACCATTTCGCCGGAAACCTCGCGCCAGCTCGCGCAGGTACACGAGTGGTACGGCGCGCATTACGTGGGCGCACCTATATTCGCCCGCCCTGAGGCGGTACGCGCGAAGGTGGGGAACATTTGCCTTTCGGGTAATGCAGCCGCAAAGGAGCGCATTAAGCCTATCGTCCAAAGTTTTGTAAAGGGAGTTTTTGATTTCGGCGACGATCCGGGCGCGGCGAATGTAATCAAGCTCGCGGGCAACTTCATGATCGCGTGCAGCCTCGAAATGATGGGCGAAGCATTCACGATGGCCGAAAAGAACGGTATTTCAAGACAAGCCATTTACGAAATGCTGACATCGACCTTATTCGCAGCCCCTATTTTCCAGAATTATGGCAAAATAGTGGCGCAACACGCCTACGAGCCCGTTGCATTCCGCTATCCGCTCGGTTTGAAAGACATTAACCTCACACTTCAAACCGCCTCGGACGTAAATGCGCCGATGCCGTTTGCGGATATTATCAAAAACCGCTTCATTTCCGGCCTCGCCAAAGGCCGCGAAAACCTCGACTGGGGCGCATTAGCGCTGGGAGCGTCCGACGACGCCGGTCTTACCAAATAGGCAAAGATTAAAAAACGGCTCAGAACTATCCACATCGAATAATTCTGAGCCGTTTTGTTACTGATATGATCGTGCCGACCTCCTGGTTGGCACCACCTATGTCGCAGATCGTTGATGACCTCTGGTCATCAACTCCTATTATCGCCCTACCTGCTCACTGTAACGCCGTGGGTCATACCCTTTGGCAAACAGCGGATATTGGTCAAAAATACGCCTTACAACACTTCGGTAATGGTTATTGGAACCTTCCGTTCCTTTGAATATCCCCGAAGCATACCCTCTCCACACTACCTGATCACTCTCCGCGTCGATCAGTGAAACGATCAATGTACCCTTGTCGAGCGCGTATTTGATAGGTTCATAGCGGAATCCCTCATTCTCCGTATCCACCCAGTTCTTGATTACCGGCTGCATGTAGCCCTGGTATCGCAGGTTATCGTAGAAAATACCATAGTTGACCAGCAGCGTAGGCTTTTCGGCAGTGAGCTTGTAGCCCCTTACCTGCATCTGGCGACGGATCGCCTCATAAATTTCGGTGCAAAGATTATTGGTATCCCTCTCACATTCCAAAAACGTATAAGAAGAGTAATCTTTAAAATTGGTTTCGTA
>DATMSL010000007.1:0-2842 GCA_035565435.1 Dyadobacter sp.
GGTGGCGACGCCGGGCGGCCTGACGAAGCCGCACGGCACGGCGCCCGCGCGCAGCATCTGGCTCCTGGGGGAGTACAGAAGATTAGGGAAAAGCCGGTTGACAAACCGGTTTCTCATGTATGGCCCGGAGCAGGGCTCTTATCGTCTCAGGGTGGAGCTTGCCAGGTATCTGAATCGGACGAGGGGAATGCAGGTTTCTGAAAAGGAAATCCTGATCACTAAGGGAACCCAAATGGCCATCTATCTGACAGCCCAGCTACTGATCCGTCACGGTGATACTGTATTTGTGCCTGAGCCCGGCTACATGGACGCCAATCGAACCTTTAACCTGGCCGGGGCCAAACTGGTATTTATTCCGGTAGATAAAGAGGGAATGGATGTGGACAGGATTGAACAGTTATGCGAAAGGAAGCCGCCCAAGATGGTCTATATTATCCCCCATCATCACCGGCCCACCACTGTTACCTTAAGTGCGGAACGGCGTATGCGGCTGATGGACCTGGCCTGTAAATACGGATTCGCATTACTTGAAGACGATTACGATTTTGACTATCACTTCGCCAGTAACCCTCTCCTTCCTCTGGCTAGTCTGGACACGAGCGGCCATATTATTTATGTTGGCTCTTTTTGCAAAAGTATTGCACCTGGCATTCGTATTGGATTTATGGTAGCACCGGAAGAAGTCATAGAACAAGCAGCTGCCCTTCGTAAATTAATAGACCGCCAGGGTGAGCTTTTGCTTGAAGAAGCGATCGCCGAACTTTTGAGCAACGGAGAGATTTCCAGACACATCAAAAAGTCGCACAAGATTTATCAGGGTCGGTTAGAAAATACCTGTCGATTGCTTCGGGAGCAGCTCGGGGAATTTCTGACATTTGAACAGCCGGATGGTGGTTTAGCCATTTGGGCAGCGTACAGGCAGGATATAAGCGCCAGGGCAGTTTCCCTGAATGCCTGGAAATTGGGATTAAAGATCAATGACGGCCGGGGCTATTTCTTTCAATCTGATGTTTCCATGCCCAATGACTTCATACGCATAGGTTATTGTTCCCTGGATGAACGGGAAATGGCCTGTGCAGTTGATTTATGGAAACAGGCCCTCTCTCCGTTTTCGGCAAAATAGCCCGGGCATTTCAGAGAGCCGTTATTCTTTCTGATTGCCTGCTGGCATACACACCACAATCATTTTCTATTGCTCAATAAAACCATCATAGATGAGGACTTACTTTAACTTATTTGATTTTCAACAGAAGGTTAACTACAAAAACGAAATTCTTGCCGGCTTAACCGTGGCAATGACCATGATGCCGGAATCCCTTTCCTTTGCCATTCTTGCGGGTTTTCCTCCGCTGGTTGGCTTGTATGCGGCCTTCATCATGGGCTTGGTCACGTCTGTTTTTGGCGGCAGGCCGGGCCTTATATCCGGAGGTGCGGGAGCGACGGCAATCGTTCTGATCGCATTGATGAAGTCAAGTGGTATCGAATACGTATTTGCGGCGGTTGCCCTAGCCGGAATTTTACAAATATTGGTCGGCATTTTCAGACTCGGGAAATTTGTCCGTCTGGTGCCGCAGCCGGTGATGTATGGCTTTGTCAATGGCTTGGCAATTGTCATATTTTTAGCGCAACTGGAGCAATTCAAAACCGTCACCAATGGGCATTCGTCCTGGTTAAGCGGGACATCGTTGCTTGTTATGGGAGGTCTGGTTTTGGTGACGATCGCTATCGTGATGCTGCTGCCCAAAATCACCACGGCGGTTCCGCCGTCGCTCGTTGCCATAATTGTGGTTTTTGTATTGGTGATGGTGTTTAATATTGATACGAAAACAGTAAGGGACATCGCCTCGGTAAGCGGCGGCTTTCCGCCATTACATATTCCCGCGGTTCCCCTGAACCTGGAAACGCTGCAACTGATCTTTCCATATGCTTTAATTATGGCAGGTGTGGGCCTTACCGAGGGTTTGCTCACGCTGAACCTCGTCGACGAAATAACAGCGACAAAAGGTAATGGAAACAGGGAATGTGTTGCGCAGGGAGCTGCCAATATTGCGAACGGCTTTTTCTTCGGAATGGGAGGATGTCCGATGATTGCCCAGACGCTCGTCAACTTGTCCGCCGGCGCCAGGGCGCGGCTGTCGGGGATAGTCGCTTCGCTGACCATACTGGCGATCATACTTTTTGGCGCACCGGTTATCGAGCGGGTCCCGATGGCGGCGCTGACAGGCGTAATGATCATGGTCGCCGTAGGAACCTTCGAATGGGCCAGCTTCCGGATCATCAATAAAATGCCCCGGCAGGACATTTTTGTAGGGATGTTGGTTGCCGGAATTACTGTTTGGCTGCATAATCTCGCCCTGGCAGTGCTGATAGGTGTGATCATTTCCGCATTGGTATTTGCCTGGGAGAGCGCCAAACGTATCCGTGCCAGGAAATATGTCGACGAGCACGGGATCAAATACTATGAAATGTATGGTCCCCTGTTTTTCGGCTCGGTTATGGCCTTTAATGAGAAGTTTAACGTGCTGGATGATCCCGAAAAAGTCGTCATTGATTTTAAAGACAGCCGGGTTATGGACATGAGCGGCATAGAAGCCCTGAATAAACTAACCGAACGCTACAAGAAAGTTGGCAAAGAGCTTCACCTGCGCCATTTAAGCCCTGACTGCCGGCAACTGCTCAGGAACGCTGAATCGGTGATTGAGGTCAATGTTCTGGAAGATCCTGACTATAAAGTAGCCGTGGAAAAAAATTAGGTTCCGGCATATCGTCAGCGTGGATCGACGATATGCCGGGGCTGAATAATACAACCCGTTTCTCCTATTGATTTGTGCTATCCAGGAAA
>DATMSL010000008.1:0-5799 GCA_035565435.1 Dyadobacter sp.
ATGAGAAAGACTTCGACTCTATCAGTCAGGACCGGAATAATCAGAAACTGCCTTATGCAAGTAACGGCCGTGTGCGGCCTCCATGCCATTGCCGCAGCTGAAATACCCGTTCCCGAAGGCCAGCCCAGAAAGCATGTTGAAACCAACATGAATACATTGCAGGAGGTTACCCTCACCGGAAAAGTTACCACCGAAGGCTCCTCCGAAGGTCTGCCCGGCGTGACCGTGGTGATCTCCGATGTCAATGGTAATAACAAGCAAGGTGCAACTACCAATGAATCAGGCTCGTTCAGTTTTGCAAAATTGCAGACAGGCCAGCGGTATAACCTGGAATTCAGCTACATCGGTTTTGAAAAACAGTCGATCAAAGATTTCCTTCTGACCGAAAGCAACGCCAATTCCATTGAAATAAAGCTCAAAGAATCCGCTTCCAACCTTAGCGAGGTGGTCGTGGTTGGTTACGGTATCGCTACGAAAAAAGATATTACCGGTTCGGTGAAGTCTTTGAAAAGCGCCGAGTTCAACCAGGGGATTATCAACTCTCCCGAGCAGTTGCTGCAGGGAAAAGTGTCGGGCGTGAACATCACGTCGGCTACCGGTGAGCCGGGCGGCAAGACTAATATCACCGTTCGCGGTCCGGGCGGTGTACGTACGGGTAGTACGCCATTGTTCGTCGTGGACGGTATGGCACTCGACAACAGCGGTACGGGAGGCGACGCAAACCCGCTGAATTTCCTGAACCCGCAGGACATTGAGTCGATCGATGTATTGAAAGACGCTTCTGCCACAGCCATTTACGGTGCACGCGGTGCGAACGGGGTAATCCTCATCACCACTAAAAAAGGCAAGTCAGGTCAGGCGAGCGTAACTTACTCGGGAAGCCTCGGTATCTCGAATGTCGCGCGTCCGCTGGACGTGCTTTCCGGTCCCGAGTTCCTCGCGGAAGCCGCCAAACTGGGCGCAACCGTCACCGACGGGAAAGCGAATACCGACTGGCAAAAGGAAATTTTCCGGACGGCTACCACGCATAACCACAATGTGTCGATCGGCGGCGGGAGTGAGAAAATGACTTACTACGCCTCATTCGGAGCCCAGAAGCAACAAGGTATCCTGAAAAACAGCCAGCAGAACCGCTACACCGGCCGTGTGAACCTTTCTCAAAAACTGTTCGAAGACCGTGTGACGCTTGATTTCAACCTGAATGCGACGAATGCCAAAAACACGCGCCCGAACATCGGCGGGGTTATTGGTAGCGCCCTGACGATCAACCCTACCTACGCGCCATACGACGCAAACGGACAGATTGTTCAATATCAAGACTTTACCAACCCGTTGTTTACCCTGCAACAGTACAAGGAAGAGCTTACCACCAACCGCGTACTGGCAAGCATTTCGCCTTCGGTGAAAATTATCGACGGGCTTGTTTACAAGCTGAACTTCGGTATTGATAACTCAACGGCTACCCAGGATAAACAAACCCTGCCAAGCACTATTCCGGCTGAGGTGGGACGTTTGGAAAACTACGGACTGCGCAATACCAACAGGCTGATCGAAAACTACCTGACTTACACGTTGAATACGAAAGTACACAGCCTGACGGCGTTGCTCGGTCACTCCTACCAGCGCATTTTTATCCAGAGCCGCAATTTCAGCATCAACAAGTTTCCGATCTCCGACATCGAGCCGATCTACAACCCCGGCCTCGGACAAGACCTTTCGCTGGTACTGAATCAGCCCGGCGGCTTCGCGACCATCAACGAGCTGCAGTCGTTCTTTGGACGTGCAAGCTATGGTTTCAAAGACAGGTACCTGCTTACTGCAACATTACGTATCGACGGATCTTCTAAATTCGGTTCCAACAACAAATACGGGTCTTTCCCTTCATTCTCGGCAGGCTGGAGAATTTCTGAGGAACCGTTCATGAAATCGTCGCCGTTCTCGGAGCTGAAACTACGCGCAGGCTGGGGATCTACGGGAAACCAGGAAATCCCTTCCAAAATTACCCAGGCCAGGTTCATATCGGTGGTTTCAGGAACATCCAGTTATCCGTTGGACGCCGGTGCCAACTACCCTGGCGGAACAACTTACACACGTCTGGCCAACCCAGACATTCAGTGGGAGGTTTCCAAACAGACAGACTTAGGTCTTGATTTCGGTTTGTTCAAAGGCGCATTGAGCGGGGAAATCGATTATTTCAGAAAAGTATCTGAAAAAATCCTCCTCGAAGTGATCCCTGCCGACCCTGTTCAGCCTGCCAGTACTTTCTGGACCAACGTGCCTAACATGCAGATTATCAACCAGGGCTTGGAGCTTGACCTGAATTATCGCAATGCGCTCGAAAACGGCCTTAAATACTCATTGGGTGGAAATATTACTTTCATCAAAAACCGCGTGGAGAACTCGCCTTACACCGTAATCCCGTCGGGTTCCGCGCAAGGATCGGGTCTGACGTCGGCGACCATCAACGGTTATATCAACGGCGAAGCCATCGGCTCGTTCTACTTGAAGGAGTTTATCGGTTTTGATGAAAAGGGTATCAGCAAGTTCCGTGACGTGGATGGCAATGGCATTGTCAACGACGCCGACCGGATCGTGGCCGGTACTGCATTGCCTACGCGCATGTACAACTTCAATGGAAATGTCAGCTTCAAAGGTTTCGATCTGTCGGCCAACTTTAATGGTGTTGCAGGTAACAAGGTGTATGACAACACCGCCAACTCCAATTTCTATAAACTGAAATTGTCGAAAGGTGTGAACGTGACGCCGGAAGCGCTTGCGTCTCCCGAGGAATCGGTCAACAACTCGGCCGGCGTTTCTACAAGGTATCTCAAAAGCGCCGCTTACCTGAGGCTGAACAACCTGGTGCTGGGTTACAATCTGAATACCGCCAAACTTGGAATCAACAGATGGGTACAGACAGCCCGCATTTCGGTAACCGGCCAAAACCTGGCATTGTGGACCAAATACAATGGCTACGACCCGGAAGTTAACAACGACCGTTCGATCGCCGGTATCACCTCTTATGGTATCGACTACCTGAGCTATCCGAAAGCGAAAACCGTCATTTTCTCGATCAATCTCGGCTTTTAATTATTGACCCATGAAGAAGAAACTATCAACCATATTTGCGGCGGCCGGCCTGCTGACGCTCAGCAACGGCTGTACCGATCTGAAAGAACAAGTGCTCGATGAAACGCTCACGGCAAAACTTTCGGAAGAACAGACAGTCAACGGACTGCTGGCGCCTACCTATGCTTTACTGCCCAACCTTTTCCAGCATACCACCTATTTTGCATTGCAGGAAATCTCCACCGACGAGGCGATCCTTCCCTACCGCGGCGGGACCGACTGGGGGGATAACGGTATCTACATCGCATTACACAGCCACAATACCACCAGCACTGATCCTAACGTAAACAACACGTGGAACCAACTGGTACAGTCCATTTCACGCTGTATTACGGCAATCGAAGGTCTCAAAACCTCTACATCGCCCAACGCGGCGCTGTATACCGCCGAGGCCCGTGGAATGCGCGCCTATTACAATATGGTAATGCTGGATTTGTTCGGGATAGCATTTGTAAAAGACGAGCAGGGACCCACATCTATTTCAAAGATTATCCGTGGTGACGAGGCTGTCAAATACATCGAAAGCGAATTGCTGGCTGTTGAGCCGACGGTGCAACCCAAATCAGTAGTAGGCCCGGGCCGTTTGAACCAGGCCGCTGTGTGGAGTCTGTTGGCGCGGCTGAACCTGAATGCTGCTGTGTATCGCAACATCTATGGTGCCACATTCGATTTCAAAGCCGAGGATATGGACAAAGTGATCCAGTACACCGACAAGGTAATCAACTCGGGACAGGCAAAGCTTTCCGCTGATTATTTCGCGATTTTCGGAAACAACAACCATACCAACGAAGAGATCATTTTTGCGGTAGACCAGCGCGCAGAGCTGAACGGACATAACCGTATGGCTTACTTCTCGATTTCCGGCGATCAATTCCCACTCGCCGAGTTCCCTGCCGCGAACGGTACCGACGGTCCGGGTATCACTTCCGATTTCTATCAGACGTGGGTGCAGGCCTACGGAGCGGTAGACCCCTCGCGTGACCCGCGTTTTTACCAGCAAAATATGTCCATTTACTCCAATGCTGCGGATACTTGTGTCGCCGACGCTGATTACAAAATCAACCGCGGTATTCTGCGAGGTCAGCAATATGGTGCACTGCGTGTGAACGGTGCCTTCCTCCGTTGCCCGGATGGCAAGCTGAAAGTAGGAAAACTGAGCTATGTAACGCGTAACCGCGCCGATTTGCCCGTAAGTTTCAGCGAAATGATCGACTTTACGACCGCAGGCAGCAACTACAACACTGGCTACCGGGTAGAGAAATACGAGTTCAGCAATAAGTCGAATACCGGCCGTAACCGTGGTGAGGCTGACATCGTCATCGCACGTCTGGCAGACATTTACCTCATGCGCGCCGAAGCAAAACTCCGCAAAAGCAACGACGCTACCGGAGCCCTCGCCGACGTGAACCTCGTACGCGCATCACGCACGAAAACGCTCGCCCCTCCCGCATTAACCAGCATGAATCTCGATCTCCTGTTCCGCGAACGCGGCTTCGAGTTCTATTGGGAAATGCTCCGCCGCCCTGACATGATCCGTTTCGGCAAGTACGAAGGCAAATGGACCGAAAAAACCAACACCGACGTAAAAAAACGCATCTTCCCGATCCCACAAACGGCTATCGACGGCGCATCGAATTCGCCGGGATATTTGAAGCAGAATGATGGGTATTGATATTTGAGTAACAAACAAAAAACGAGACAGAGGAAACTGTCTCGTTTTTTGTTTTAAAGGAAAAAGCTAGTCGACACGTTCAAATTTCATCTGCTTTTCCAAATGTGACATCTCCTCCCTCCTGTTCCGCTTGAGGCGATTGCCCGCCTGCTGCATGCTCCGGGCGGGGAGCGATTTTAGTTTCGGCATTGTGCTCTGATTTTTCTTCCGGAATGTGTACAAGCTCGGTTTCCCGTTCGTAGGTGTGTGCATTTACCAGTCCTTTTTGCCCCGCGTAGGTATTGACAAATGTTTTCGCTACGCGACTGGATTTGCGCAGGTACGAAGTCAGCATCACCGTCCAGAAAATCTGTGCAGGGATAGCGAGTAAATCACGTGTATCAGGATCGGTTCCAAAAAGATACTCTGAAACCTCGATGAGGATTCCGGCAAAAAGGTTTATGGATAAAAAAGCACTGTAAATCATAGGAAACGAATCACGTTTCTTGAAAAACAAACGCCACAGATATACCGAGAAGCACCAGAGGCCCACTATGCTCACACATTGAAAAACAAGAAACAGATGGTAGCAAAAGATTCTCTGATCCGTTGTACCGTCCATCCGGTACCATTCGGCATCGGTAAAGAATGTTCCTGCCTCGGCAGTCAGCAATCCCAGTGGCGTAAAAATCGGGAGTATAACCACGAATGCGCCGACCAGAATCAGCCAGCCCCGGATTGGCAGCGCCGGTTCATGCCCGTAAAAACCCGGCGAATAGCTTTCCCAGCGTCGTGCCATGACGAAGCACCCGATCACGGTTAGGATCGCGACCAATACCATCCATCCGTTGGCCTCTTTCCAGCCGATCAACGTACTGGAAAGCTCGTCAACCCTGTACTCGAGATGTTCGGTCAGCTTGGCAATATCCTCTTTATATTGTTCCACCTGGTCTGCGGGCACGTGGTCTTGCTTGGTTTGGTAGAAATAGGTGAGTTCCCAAACCTTCTCGCCGGGAAGA
>DATMSL010000009.1:0-3626 GCA_035565435.1 Dyadobacter sp.
GGTTCGGCTGTTGCGCCTTTCATCTACACTTTGTTCTGATTTCTTTCAGCACAACGCAGATCAACCCGGTTCTTGTCTGAAACTTCGCCTGGCAGCAATGCACAACGCATTGCTGCCAATAACATACTACTTGATTAAAATGAGTGAATCAGAAAAAGTCAAAGCGCAGCTGGTGATTGTCACCGGGCTTGTGGTGTTATACTTTATTTTTAAATCGCAATATCCCTATTTCCTGATCGCTGCCGCCGTAATCGGTGTTTGCAGTCTGGCTATCCCGGTTTTTGGTGACCTGGTAGTGAAAGGCTGGTACAAGATCGCGGAAGTTCTGGGTGCAATTAACGGCAAAATTCTTTTGTCGCTGGTATTCTTCGTCGTGTTGTTCCCGGTAGCGGTTATAGCCAAGTTGACCAAGAAAAACCCGCTTCATTTGAAAAAAGAGGATACGGACAGCGTGTTCACAGAAAGAAACCACAAATACTCGGCGAAGGACCTGGAACAGGTCTGGTAATGCCGATGCACTAAATATTAAAATGCAAAAAGGCCTGGTATCAGGCCTTTTTTTTGCGGCATGCGCGTTCGTAGAGCAGTTGAAGCATTCCGTCTTTCAGGCCGAGATCAGGTACGTGAATGACGTCCGCGCCTGCCCAGCGCATTGCGGAAGTATAGATGTCGCCCGCGGGAACGATTACGTCCGCGCGGTCGGGGTTGAGTTGCAGTTTGTTAATGCGGTCCGCGAGGGAGAACTGATCAATATAATCGCGCATCCGCTGGATTTCTTCGAGACTGGTCGAGCTTTCGGTAAGTTTTGAAGAAAGATCGAAGAGCTTATTGATATTACCTCCCGTGCCCACCGCCTGAATAGGTTGGCTGTAATCGACGTTCTGGTTGATCCACTCCTTGATCTTCAACCAGGCATTTTTGGATTCTTTTCCTTCCAACAGGCGCACAGAACCCAGTTTGAAGGATTTGGCCTTAATCTTCTGCCTGTCCTGATATAAGTTCAGCTCGGTGCTGCCACCGCCTACATCAATGTGGATATATTGTCCGTCGCCCAGCGATTGTACCACCACATTGTTGACCAATTCGGCTTCTTTTTGTCCGTCGATGATCTGGATATGGATTCCCGTGCGGTTCTCAATGTGGTCGCGGACTTCTTGCCCGTTGGCTGCTTCGCGCATGGCCGATGTGGAGCAGGCCATAAAGTCATCGACCTCATGAAGTTCCATCAGCAACTGGTAAGCCAGCATGAGCTTCATCATGCGGTCCTCGCTTTGCGGGGTAATGCGTCCCTGGGTAAAAACGTCGTGTCCGAGGCGAAGCGGGAACCGGACATATTCGACCTTCTTGAAACGGGAGATGCCTTCGTCATGCAAGACGGATGAGATCTGCATGCGGGCACCATTGGAACCGATATCTATGGCTGCGAATTTCAAAAGCTCGTTTAGTAGGGGAGTTAATAAAGGCCAAAAATAGAATTTCGCGGACAAGTTTCAATACCCTGCCCGCGAAACTTCATGCGTAAAAGCTACATTTGACGGCCTATCTGGTACAATAGCTTTACTTTCACTCCCGGCCCGGCACTCTGCCTGAGTGGTGAAAGCGGTTTGAAATAATTGACCCAGTACCCTTCTGCCTGCACCACGATCGGGTGCCACGATTTCTCAATCCCCACAGCGAAGTTCATCGAAGTGATGGGAGAAGTGTCTCCTTTTTTGGTGAAGCTCTGGCTGAAAAACTCATTTTTGGGTCCGCGGCAATCATAGGAAATCGTCTCTTTGGACGAAACCTTGAAATTCGTGCCCAGGCTCGCGTAGTAGGCCCAGTCATTTTTTATAGTGTTGCGGAAAGCCAGCGTAAGCGGTATCTGGACTAGATTCTGGTCAATTTTGATATTATACAATTCAAAAATGAGGGGTACCTGTCCCGGGTGGGTTTCCTTGAAATCCACACGGGCCTTAGTCCTGAAGACCGTTTCCGTGAAGAATTCTGCTGGTTTTACTTTCAGCCAGGTAATGCCTGCCGCGATCGAGAATTTCTTTTTGATGATCACTTCTCCCAGTACCGTTTTGCCCCGGCCATTACCTTCGATCTGATACCCGGCGCCGAAACGGTAAGGCGTTTTCAAAGGCAGTTTCGGAATGACACTTTCGGTTTGGGCCACCTGCTCGGTCTTTTTTGCATTCATTGGCGCTTTGGCGATCTGCATATTGCTGGTAACCAATGCTTTTTGTACCTGCCGCGCGGAGAGCCTGCTGGCCAGCTCATAATGCATTTTCCTTTGCGCCGAAATGCCGGTATGCATTTCAACTGGAGTGTTGATGGTAGCAATGCGAAATTCGTCGCCGAAAGTCCTGTCGACAAATGAATTCGAAGGTGTTTTCGGCAGTTGATTAACCTCCGGATTTACCGCGTTTGCATTGCTCGTTACATTCGATTCTGCGGCAGCCGTTTCGTTGGGAGGCACGGTTGCTACCAGCGGTTCAGCAGCTTTTTCGCGAGACTGATAAGTAGTTTTTGCCTCAGCATTTTGATCGTTTTCAGCAGTTTGTGAATCTTGCAAGGCAATCGGGCGCACCGGCTCCGTATCAACCAGCCTTTGTTGCCCCAAATCCTGTTGTGCGCTGCTTTGTGCTGGAATCTGACTGTAATCTCGCGGCTGTAAAGTGGCTTGCAAGCGTTGTCCGTCCGGTGCGGTTTGCAGCACATAAACCGTATCAGCCTTTGCTGCCAGCGTTGGCTGGTTACGGATCAACTCGATCTGGCTCTGGAGATTTTTCATATCCCGCACCAGGTGGTCGTTCTGAGAGAGCTGGTTGACGTACATATACGCCATTACCGACGTCACCGAAGCGGCGGCGGCGTACCCGAGCCAGGAACCGTATTGTTGCAGGAACGAAGGGGGCGTGTGCGTCTGCATATAATTTTGCATACGGGCCCAGTCCTGCTCTTGAAAGTCCGGCTCAATACTCTCTAATTTTCGGCGTATAGTATTTTCAAATCTATTAGTTTTCATTGCCTCTGAATGACTTAACAGCCCAATCACTTGGGAAGAGATGTGGGTAATATTGTTTGATCAAATGCTGCAAGCGAGCCCGGGCACGCACATAATGCGATCTTACCGTTGCCTCGTTGATTTGCAGCAGGTCTGCTATCTCACGATGATTGTAGCCATCCACCACGTATAACAAAAATACATTCTTATAAACCGGTTTGATCTGTTGGATCAGTTCCAGGATTTCCTCAGCAGTGATCTGGCTTATTACATCTTCATCGAATTTGGGATAAGGGGCATCTTCCAGGGCGATCACATCCTCCGTGTGCTTTTTGTGCTTGCGGTAATAACTGATCGCCGTGTTCACCATAATCGTACGCAGCCATGCCTTGAAAGGGTGATTGGCGTCGTACTTTCCCAGATTGTTGAATACTTTTAAAAAACCTTCATTTAAAACTTCCTCTGCCTCTTCCGTCGACGATGTGTACCGCAGACAAATACTTTTTGAATAGCCGAAGAACTGTTTATACAAATACCTCTGCGCCTGGTTATCCCCGGCAATACATGCCGTTACCACCGACTCAAAGTCGTTTTCGTTAAAAGATATTTTTCTTCTAAAAAGCAAAGTCAGGGT
>DATMSL010000010.1:0-8785 GCA_035565435.1 Dyadobacter sp.
GATAGTGATGGTTTTGGGAATGCCCGGAGGAACCGGTTTACCATTTTTTTTAAAAACAGGCTAATAACGGCAAATGTAACCGGAGAATTATACTTCGACGCGCTTGAAACTACCGCGCGGCCGACTCCATCCGCGTAACTTCTGCTACTTCCACGGTAAGGAAGCCGAATTCTTCAGTCACAACGCCGCGAATTTTGTAAACACCTTTGACTGATCCATTCACTTTGGCAGCTGCCGTGGGGAAATGGACAGTATCGATAAATTGTCCCTCATAATCGAGGAAAGTTCCGAACTGCATCGACTCACCCCGATTTGTTCGCGTGTTTTTCAGGGCTACCAGGTAGCCGTATTGGACCACTTCCTGGTTTATATAATTGTGCAGGTCGCGGGACATTACACTCTTAGGCAGCGGGTTTTTCAGCAGATTGAAAGGGCTGCAAAGCGGAAAGCCGAGTAATTCGATCTGGTCATAGGCATCATCGAGAATGGAAGAATGGAATTCCGGCAAGTTAAAATCCTTGATTTCGGTATGGAATAACTGCTTTTGAGGTACTTTGACAGGCGTGGTGCTCAGCCTGAAATGGGCCTTCCAAAGCAGTGTTTTCTTGCCGATCCCGGTAAACCGGAACGCGTCGATCCGAATCAGGATCGTCAATTGTTCTATCGAAATGGGAACGCGGTCGAGGAAATCGTTGAGGGATGTGAACAGGCCGTCTTGCCTGCGGGCGCTGAGAATCCTTTCGATCGTCTTTTCTTCCAATGCATTCAGGAATTGCATGCCGAGGTAAATTTCATGCCCTTCGATGGTCGCCTGGGATTCGCTGTGGTTCACGCATGGCGCATGTACGAGCGCGCCGAGCATGCGCGCCTCGTGTATGTACAGCTCGGGCGCGTAAAAGCCGCCGCCATTATTGAGGACAGCTACCATAAATTCCAGCGGGAAATAGGCTTTCAGGAACAATGTCTGGTAACTTTCGACGGCATAGGATGCGGAATGCCCTTTGGCGAAGGCAAACCCGGCGAAACTGGCGATCTGGTTCCAGATCTCCATGGTCATTTCCTCGTCGTAGCCCTTGCTCCGGCAGTTTTTGAAATATTTCTTTTTCACGCGCTCGAACTCTTCCCGCCCGCGAAACTTCCCGCTCATGCCGCGGCGGATCACATCGGCCTCGCCGAGCGTGAGCCCGGCAAAATAATGTGCAACCTTGATGACGTCTTCCTGGTACACCATGATGCCGTAAGTCTCCTCCATCAGTTCCAAAAGGCGCGGGTGAGCTTCGTTACGCTTTTCGGGATGGCGATGACGCAGAATGTACTCGCGCATCATGCCGCTTTTGGCGACACCAGGCCTGATAATGGAGCTGGCCGCCACGAGTCCGAGATAGTTATCCACTTCCAGCTTTTTCAACAGCATCCGCATCGCAGGTGATTCCACATAAAAACAGCCGATGCACTGCGCCTCCCTAATCAGATCGTTAATCTTCGGGTCGGTTTTGAACTTTCGCACGTCGTTAATGTCAAAATCAGCGGCATCGGGACGGTTGTACCGGATGATTTCAAGCGTTTCCTTGATCTTCGCAAGTCCGCGCTGGCCCAAAATATCATATTTATTTAACCCCACATCCTCGGCAATCACCATGTCGAATTGTGTGGTAGGAAAGCCCTTTGGCGGGACGTCGGTGGCGGTAAAGTAATGCATAGGGCGCTCCGAAATGAGGATTCCGCCCGCATGGATGCTCAAATGGTTCGGTTGGTTGTTGGTTTGCAGGTAGTCGGCATACCTGATCACCAGCCCCGAAAGCTGATCGAGCTTTTTCGGATCATACTTGCCATTACTTAATGCATCGATTTCATAAGCGGGTAAACCGAATACTTTCCCCAACTCACGCACAGCCGAGCTATGCTGAAATGTGCTGTACGTCGCGAGCAGCGCCGCCTGGCCGTTTTTGCCGTAAGTATCAAAAATATAGCGCGTCACATCCTCGCGGTCGCGCCAGGAGAAATCGATGTCGAAATCGGGTGGGTTTTTGCGGTGGAGGTTGATAAACCGCTCGAAATACAAATCCAACTCAATCGGATCGACATTGGTAATATTAAGCAAGTAGGCGATGATACTGTTCGCCCCGCTGCCCCGACCGACATAGTAATAGCCCTTTCGACGGGCATAATTCACAATGTCGTGATTGACCAGGAAAAATGGTACGAAATTTTGCTGCCGGATCATTTCCAGTTCCTTGGCGATGCGATCGAAAATTTCATCGGTGATATTGTCACCATAGCGGTAGCCAAGTGCCTGATAGCTCATCGATCTCAGCCGTTTGAAATCTTCTTCCTCGCTTTGGCTGAAAACTTTCAGGTTCTGGTGCTCGCGTTCGCTCCCGAAGCTGAAATGGATATTGCATTCGTCCATCAGCTTACGGGTATTTTCGAGAATGGTTCGGAAGTCCTTTTGTTTAAAATGATATTCCAAGACCTTCGCTTGCACGATCTGTTCGTTCTCTTTGCCCGTTTCACCGACCGTAAGCTTGCTCAGCAGCGTATTGCCGTCGATAGCCCGCAGCAATCGATGCGCATTGAAATCCTTTTTGTTCCGGAAAGTCAGCGGCTGCTGAATGACCAGCCTGTCCATGAACCGATGTAGCGGCGAATAATGCAACTTGTCCAGCTCCTGCATTGAAATGCCGATGTATTCATTCGGCCTGAATTGTTCGCGGCGCACTTTGTTGATCTTTTCAAAAGGATAAATAAATGCCACATGCTCCATTTCCGGCGCGCGGTCGGGAAATGGGATGTCCGCCAGTTTCTGAGCAGAGAGATAGGCATTCATAGCTTGAAAACCGTTGTTGTTCTTCGCCAATGCCACAAATTGCTGCGTCACCCCATTCCGGAAATCGATCCCGACGATGGGTTTGATATCGAACCTGGGAGCCATGCGAATGAAATTCAGGCAACCCGAGGTGTTGTTAATGTCCGTCAGCGCGACACAGTCGTACCCATTCTCCCGGCAAAGCGCAAGAAGTTCATCCTCAGGAATCGTCCCAAAGCGAAGGCTGAAAAAAGAGTGACAGTTGAGTAACATGAGTATTTGAAAAACGGAACGTCGCTATGCATTTCGATGCGCCGGAATAATGGGCGGCTCGCCGTTGAATGGATTTCCCATCGCGCCGATGTCCGATATCCCCATTGTGCTGGCCCAGGTCAGTATCTGGTCGCCGTCTTTGTTATAGGCGTATTTGGTTTTAATGTAATCCATGGCCTGGTAAAGGTTCAGCCGTTCTTCGGTGTCGTCGAAGAGGTTAATCTGATAATTCCCAGTCACCAGGTCGCTGAAACTGACTCCTACCAGCCTGACCATCATCCGGCGATTATAAAGCTGGTCGAAAAGTCGTTCGATATGCGGGATCAGCACATGGTCCGCGGACGTGTAGGCGATTTTCAACTGCCTGGAAAACGTATTGAAATCGGAATAGCGGATTTTAACCGAAACACAGGATGTCAGTTTTTCGCCCGTCCGCAGTTGGAAGGCCAGCGTTTCCGCCATCGCCCGTACCATTTCACGCATTTTTTTCACATCGCCGGTATCCTTTCCAAAAGTCCGCTCGCTGGAAATCGATTTACGTTCGTGGAATGGCACGATAGGGGAGTTGTCGAGCCCGTTGGCACGGTTCCAGAGCGAGATCCCATTCTTACCTAAAACCTGCCCCATGATCTCCATAGGCATTTCCTGGATTGTTTTCACATACCGGATTCCGAGATTGTGGAGTGTCTGGTTCATTTTTTCACCCACCATCGGAATTTTCTGTACTTCCATCGGCGCCAAAAACGGCTTTTCCTGGCCGGCATCCACTTTGAGCTGATTGTTCGGCTTGGCTTCCCCCGTGGCAACCTTCGACACCAGCTTGTTGGTGGCCAGCCCAAACGAAATCGGCAGGCCGGTTTCGCGGATAATGCGCTGCCGGAGCTCGCTGGCCATTCCATAGCAACTGTGGTATTTATCCATTCCCGACAGATCCGCGTAAAACTCGTCGATACTAGCCTTCTCAAACACGGGAACACTCTGGCTGATGATCTCACTCACTTCCTTGGATTGTTTGGAATACGCTTCGCCATTCCCGCGGATAACAGTCGCTTCGGGACAAAGCATGCGGGCCATTTTCATAGGCATGCCGGAATGCACGCCAAATTGCCTCGTTTCATAACTGCAGGCCGCCACTACGCCCCGGTCTCCGGTGCCGCCCACGAGTATGGGTTTATTTTCAAGCCGGCTGTCCTGCTTGCGCTCTACGGATACGAAAAAGGTATCCAGGTCAAAATGTAATATCGCACGGTCCACTACTATTTGGAGTTTTTACAAAATTATGGATTTATTCCAAATATATGGATCATATCCATTCATTGAAAGGAAATATTCCAAAATATTTGTATGTTTGAAGGGTCAAGACATTGTCAACCGGTAACCATCACACATGCTTATGGCCATTGATGAAGAATTCAGGCGTTTCAAGCAGATCAGAGAGGAACTTAACCTGACTCAGGCGGCATTCGCGGAGGAGTTGGGGATCAGTGCTACCACTGCCGACATCGAGCGGGGGCGTACGCGCATACCTGGGCAGGTAGTGAAGGAGCTGCTCAAAAAATACCACATTAACCCGCTCTGGCTGTTCGGGGACAGTCCGCAGAAATACCTCTACGCCGATAAGGTGTTTGTGAATCCGAAGGTAGTGACGGTCGACCAGGCTGGTAAGGATAATATTGTGCTGGTTAGCGCCAAAGCGGCAGCAGGATACCCTAACAACATCGGTGATGCGCAGTGGTTCGAAGCACTTCCGGCCTTCACAATCCCGTTGCCGGAATATCGTAATGCGACGTTCAGAGGGTTTCAGGTCGATGGCGACAGTATGACGCCGGCATTGCAATCGGGTGAATGGATTTGGGCGCGTGCTGTGGATGATTGGAATGCGATGAATGATAAGGATATGTATGTCATTATCACAATTGACAGTGTCCTGGTTAAAAAGGTCCGGAAAGAAAAAGATTCACCTTTTGTGAACCTGATATCGATCAACCCTGACTATGCACCGATCCGCGTCGATCGTAACGAGATCCGTGAGGTTTGGCAGGTGAACAGTAAATTGTCCTTTAACCTGGAAGAGGACAAGACCGAAATAAGTTTGCAAGGCCTGTATCAGGAAATGCGGGAATTGCGGCAGGAGGTGAAGAAGCTGGCTAAATAGGACTGCTAAACTATTGCGGATCGAATGGGTTAAGTAAACGCAATTTTTCGATTCCTACGAAATCTGTTGTGTTATCTGTGATCAGCGTAAGCCCGTGAACTATGGCAGTAGCTGCGACAATCGCATCGGGTAGTTCCAAATCATATTGTCTACGCAACTCAGATGCCTTGTCTCTAATATCCTTTTCAAGTTCAGTTAAAAGAGATACACCCACAAACAGTTTAACCAGGTCAAAGTCAAATTGAGTAGCTGATTTCCAGCCGAATAGTTCTATTTCGGTGATTACTGAAAAACAGATTCGGGAATTTTGCGCAATGTCATCGATTATTTCCTCCACGTAGGGAGGAAGGTGTTGTTGGAGATAGTAAACGGCAATGCTGGTGTCCCAGAGATAAGCCTGATTCATTTACCGCGCAGTTCCCTGAGTTGCCGTTCAACTTCTTCGATCGGTTGTTTGGTCATTTTGCCTTTCAGGAAACGTATCGCGCTCGTGTCTTTCATCTGCAGAGTGTTTTCGCGCAGACGAATGACGCTTAGGTTTTCGAGTTTCCTTAAAAGTTCGAGCGCGCTGTCGTTAAGGACATCAATAGTGACTGTATAGTGCATAGTACGATTGACTAGTTTTTGTGAATATTCAAAGTTAATCAATCACTATTGCATTTCAAGCGCAGGTTGTATTTTACACCTCTTCCGAAATCAACTGCTTCTCATACAGCTCTTTATACGCTCCGTTTAAAGCCATAAGTTCCGTGTGGGTGCCTTGTTCGACTATGTGACCTTCGTCGAGGACTACGATTTTGTCGGCCAGTTTGGCGGAGGAGACGCGGTGGGAAATGATCAGGGAAGTCCGCTGGTCCATGATCCGCTTCATATTGTTAAGGATAATGTTTTCGGTGTTGGTGTCCACCGCTGATAGGCAATCGTCGAGTACGAGGATTTTCGGGTCGCGGGCGATGGCACGTGCGATCGAGAGGCGCTGCTTTTGGCCTCCGGAGAGTGTAATGCCCCGTTCGCCGAGCATGGTTTCGTAGCCTTGCGGGAAGTCTTTGATATTATTGTAAAGATCGGCGTCCTTCACGGCTTGCTCGATCCTCTCAAATGGCATGTCTTCGGTACCGAACCGCACGTTGTTTTGTATGCTGTCCGAGAAAAGGAACACATCCTGAGGCACATAGCCGATCTGCCGACGGTAACCGTGGACATCGTAATCTTTCATCGGAATGCCGTCGATCAGGATCTGCCCTTCGGTAGGGTCGT
This sequence comes from Dyadobacter sp., assembly GCA_035565435.1. GTDB lineage: Bacteria > Bacteroidota > Bacteroidia > Cytophagales > Spirosomataceae > Dyadobacter. Next base: position 6,492 of record DATMSL010000010.1, read on the forward strand.
AGAGCCGGCATAGCAAATGGGCGAGCGTACTTTTGCCCGAGCCGGTGGTGCCCAGGATCGCCACGCTTTCGCCGGCTTCGACAGTCAGATCAAAATCATGTAATGCTTTAATACCAGAATCCGGATATACAAATCCGACGTGGCGGAAGGTAATCTTGCCGTCCAGCGGTTTGCTGATGTTTTTCTCGGATACCAACGTTGTTTTTTCGTTCAAAAACTCATTAATCCGGAGTTGCGACGAGGCGGCACGCTGGATCTGGCTAGTGGTCCAACCCAACGCCATCACAGGCCAGGTAAGCATATTGACATACAATATGAACTCGGTGATATTGCCCGGGGTAAGACGACCGTTGATAATTTCCTGACCACCCACATAAATGACCAGGATGTTGCTCAGGCCTATCAAAAGGACAATCATAGGGTAGAAGAACGCATCGACTTTGGTAAGACCCAGTGATTTGGCCTTGAAAACCTCAGCCTCTTTTTGAAAATTAGTATAAGACCGGTCCTCCTGAACAAAAGATTTGATCACGCGTATTCCGGAAAATGCCTCCTGTACATAAGTGGAAAGTGCTGAAAGCTGTTTCTGAATCTCCTGCGAGCGTTTCATGATCATGCTATTGACTACATACACGCTTACCGAAAGCACCGGTAATGGCAATAAGACGTAAAGCGTCAGCTTCGGGCTGACGGAGATCATATAGGATATAACCAGGAAAAATAGCACAATAAGGTTAATGCCGTACATCAATGCAGGGCCTACGTAAATGCGGACGTTGCTCACATCTTCCGAAATACGCGCCATAAGGTCGCCGGTACTGTGGCGACGGAAAAACGCAGCCGGGAGCGTTTGGTAATGCTGGTAAATATCGTTTTTGAGCTCAAATTCAATGTGACGTGACATAACGATGATCGTTTGGCGCACCAAAAAGAGGAATATCCCTTTGAGCAGTGCCATGAGCAGGATCAGGAAACCGTAGAGCAGGATGCTGAACGCAAAAATGTCATACATACCACTTTGCAGCGATACGCCATTGTAGAGGTAATAAATGTCGAGCGTTTCGATCACCAGGTCGAGCGCGTAACGAACAAGCTGCGCGGGGATAATGCCGAAAAGATTGGATACGATCGTAAAAATGATACCCAGAATGAGGTACCACTTATATTTCCACAAATATTTGTTGAGAGATTTTAATGCTTTCACCGGTTCAGATTTTGATCAGCCGTGCTGGACGCTTTCTAGCCAACATCCTATTTTACCAAAACGTTGCAAAATTAAAACGACACATCCCAATTTTCCGATTGTGAACAAAATAGTCTAATTTTGCGGTCGATTTTAAAAACAATTCATGCAGGGTACAATGCAGAATGGCCCTGCAATACATGCAGACACGTTCTTTGATTTACTGTACCTTTTATCCAAATAGTATTCCGGCATATGCTGAATAGAAGATTACTAAGAACCAAAGCGGTTCAGGCACTTTATGCACGGCAGCTCACAGCCGATGCGAACCGTTTACTGGCACTCGATCAGATTGAAGAAGCATTTGCTCCTGACCTTAACTCGATGGAGTTTCAGGACAAGAAAAAGCTTTCGGGCATGAAACGGCTCGCGAACATGACGCTCGACGAGTTTATTAAAAATGGCAAGCCAAACGGTGACGAAGAGCTTCCCGAGCGCGTGCTGAGAGTTGCCCAGACGGCCTATGAAGCATATAACCGGCAGACTAATACGGATGGAGAAAAACTCGTTAGAAGGGTTTTGAATGAAACGGAGACGATTTACGCCGATTTCATCCGAATCCTGTCGATGCTGATCGAACTTTCACACCAGGCTAAAATCGACCGCGAGCGCAGGTACGACGACCCGGAGGCGCCATTCCCCAAAGATTCTGGGCTGGATACCAACCGGGTAATCAAGGTTTTGCAGGAAGATAAGGCGCTGGAGGAGGAGATTATCCGTAGCGGCATCAACTGGACCAACGAAATGAACCTGATCCGGAAGATTTACCGGGAAGGTTTGCGGAAGGACGAGACCTACGAAACATATTGCAAGTCGGCGACACATACGCCGGAGGAAGACCAGGAGATTATTCAGCACGTCCTGCGTCAGATTATCCTTAAACACGAGGTATCGCTCGAATACCTCGAACAACGAGATCTTTACTGGGCAGACCACAGTGAGCTGATCCGCAGCCTTGCGATCAAAACTTTGCGCACCGCCGATTTGGCACACACATTCCAGCTTGCGCCGCTTACCAAGGATTGGGAAGAAGACCGGGCATTTGTGGAAG
>DATMSL010000011.1:0-18965 GCA_035565435.1 Dyadobacter sp.
GGGTAGCGTCGATTATTTTCGTCCTTTCCCAACCAATAACTGGTGACATTAGTCAACGCGAGAGTGACAGCACTTGGTGTCGGTATGCATTAAATGATCATTAAGCCTCGCCTCAGGGTAATCGATTTTTTTATGTGGAAGGTATTTTTGTATTTTAAAGGAAAAAATGTCTGACATTTATTAATTCGGTTACTTTTGAAGAAGGCCGCGTATTTGAAAGAGTTTAACCACACCCTAACAACCTAGAAATTTCCATATGCCGCTTTTAGTACAGCTGGATACATTTAACACCGGATCGGGCAACCTCACAGTCTTTGAAAAAATCATCCCCGGGACAATTAAACGTGTGTTTTACATTTACGGCGCGGGTGAGACGCAACGAGGTGGCCACAGGCATCACAAAACGTGGAATGCCCTGGTTTGTATTCACGGAAGTTGTCGTATATACTCCAACGATGGTGAGAAAGAGGAGATCTTCATCCTCGATAGCCCTGTGTCCTGCCTGATCCTCGAACCGAAGGACTGGCACATCATGGATTCTTTCTCTGACGATGCGATCCTGTTGGTATTGTCCAACGAATATTATGACCAGGCCGATTACATCGACGATCCTTATCCCCTGAATCAGCTAATCCAGACAGTGTATCAATGATCCCATTTCTGGATTTAAATCAGGTAAATGCGCCTTATCTGCAAGCGATCGAAGATGCTTCCCTCCGGGTGATCCGCTCGGGGTGGTATATTCTGGGCAATGAGCTGAAATCATTTGAAAAGGCGTTTGCCGCGTATTGCGAAGCGGAGCATTGTGTGGGAACCGCCAATGGGCTCGATGCGATTACGCTGATACTGCTGGCGATGGACCTGCCGAAGGATAGCGAGATTATCGTTCCTGCCAATACATATATAGCCTCGGTGCTGCCGGTGAGTTATCTGCACCTGACGCCGGTTTTCGTGGAGCCCGACCCGCGTACGATGCTGATAGACCCAGCGTTGATCGAACAGGCCGTTACACCGCGGACGAAAGCCATTATTACCGTCGACCTTTACGGGCGAAGCTGCGAAATCGCACAAATCGCTGATCTTGCGCGGAAATATAGCCTTAAAGTGATCACCGACGCCGCGCAGGCGCACGGGGCCACACACGAGAGCAGGAAGGTAGGCACGTGGGCGGACGCGACGGCATTCAGTTTTTATCCTACCAAAAACCTCGGTGCGCTGGGCGATGCGGGTGCCATTACTACGAATGATGCTGCATTGGCTGAAAAGATCCGCTACCTGCGCAACTACGGCTCTGTAATCCGGTATCAGAACGAATACCAGGGGGTAAACAGCCGTCTGGACGAAATGCAAGCGGCTATCCTCAGCGTCAAGCTGCCCTACCTCGATTCTGAAAATGTCCGCAGGAGGGAGATCGCCGGCCGGTATTTGCAGGAATTAAAATGCAGCGAACTGATGTTGCCTCCGTCCGATCGGATTTCGGAAGATGCGTGGCACCTTTTTGTCGTGCGGCATCCCCGTCGCGCGGAGTTTATCGCGTTCCTGGATGCGCGCGGCGTGCAGACGAACGTGCATTATCCGCAGCCAATCCATAAACAATTGGCCTACAAAGCGTATAAAGATTTACATTTGCCTTTGACAGAGCAGATCCACCAGCAGGTGATCAGCTTGCCGCTTAATCCGGTTCTGACGGACGATGAGGTGGCCCATATCATAGAAACCGTCAACCAATTCGATCGTCAATGAAGCTATCGGTCATTATCCCGGTTTACAACAGCGAAAAAACCATCCGACCGCTGATCGAAAAGCTACAATCCACTTTATCGGAAATATCATTTGAGATCGTGATGGTCAACGACGGCAGTCGTGACCGGTCGGAACAGGTGTGCCGCGAATTGTCCGATGCCTATGCCAACGTGCGGTTTATTTCGCTGCGCCGGAATTACGGGGAGTTTAATGCGGTTATGTGCGGCCTCAACTGGGCATACGGCAATTATTGCGTGATGATCGACGATGATTTTCAGAATCCTCCGGAGGAAATATTGAAATTGGTTGAAGCCGCCGAATCGGGGGATTACGACGTCGTTTACACCTATTATGCCAAAAAACAGCATTCTGTTGGCCGGAATATGGGCAGTAGGTTTGTTAACTGGATTACCAGTTATCTCCTAAATAAACCCAAGGATCTGTATTTGTCGAGCTTCAAGCTGATCCGGCAGGAAGTGGTACAGGAAATTATTAAATACCACGGACCTTATCCCTACATCGACGGGCTGATATTCCGGATCACACGGAACATCGGTACAGTGCAGGTAGCGCACCAGAAGCGTGAAGAAGGGGCTTCCAACTACACGTTTCATAAGCTGATATCGCTTTTCCTGAATATCCTTTTCTGCTACTCGTCGCTGCCGATTCGCCTTTTTGTACCTATCGGTGTGGGGTTATTCAGTTTAGGCTTTTTGCTTTTGCTTTTCCTGACTATCCAATGGATCATCGGCCCCGACCCGAAAGGCTGGCAAGTAGTGACAGCCACCATTATTTTCATCGGGGGGATTCAATGCATGTTGTTGAGCGTTTTAGGAGAATACATCGGCAAGAGTTTTATGGCGCAGAGTGGACAGCCGCAGTATGTGATCAAATATAACAGCTCCGAACACGTATGATCGAGAACCGGCTCGAATACCAGCGCATGTACGAAACCGAGCGCAAGCTGTGGTGGTATCAGATCCTCCACGGTAAGGTTTTGGGCCAGATCCGTAAGCATTTCAGGGCCATGGACCCCGATCTCAAAATCCTCGATGCAGCCTGCGGTACAGGCGGGTTAATGTCGTTTTTAAAGGAAAATGGCTACTCCAACCTGCGGGGCTTCGATTATTCACAACATGCGATAGATTTCTCGAATGAACGCGGCCTGAATGTCGTTTTCGGCGACCTTCGGAATGTGGAAGCATTCGAACCGGGCGAGACTTTCGACATCATTACCTGCAACGACGCGCTCTACTTCCTGACTGACGAGGAGATTATCCGCGCATTGAACGCATTCAAAAATCGCCTGAACCGCAACGGCCTGATCATCATAAATATTCACGCGTTCGAAGCCTTCTCGGGCACGCACGACCTTGCGGTAGGCAGCTCGCGACGCTTCAAATTAGAGCAATTTCAGACATTCGGCAAGGCGGCCGGGCTGCGTATTGGTTACACTACGTATTGGCCATTTGCACTTTCACTGCCGATCTTGCTCGTGCGGCAATGGCAGAATTACCAGATCCGCAAAAAGAAAATCAATGTCGATCACCTCGACTCGGATGTCGAATACCCGGGCGACACGGTAAATGCGGTTTTAAAAGCCATTACCAAAACCGAATCTTCCATTCTCGGCAAAGCACCTTTCGGCAGCTCGCTTTTCATGACTTTTCAGCCAGTCTGATCACTTTCTGGAATATCCCGAGGAATTCACCGCCTCAAACAGCGCCCGGGTTTTCCCAACTCCATCCTCGCCATTGATCGCGAAATACCAGAATGCTTCCAGGTCGCCCCGGTGCATGGCCTGGTTCATATCACCGCTTTGTGACTTGTGCGCAGCTTTTACCCAGTCAGCGACGATCATATAGCTGTGTTTTTTGTCCTCTCCGAAGCTGTGAGACCGGTCAAATTCAAATACAGGCGCAGTTTTGAGAATATTGGTTTCCGGGTAACCGGCCAGTCCGGCGAATTGGAAGGTATAACCCTTGTTTTGAGATTGGCCGCCCAATACGACTGGTTTTTTAGAGCCCTTAAATCGCTGTACGGCCCTTATCGCGCTGATGGACGCCGTTTTATGATGTGCATGCTGACCTTCGTGCGGAATAAGGCAGAATACGAAGTCATAGTTGCCGTTGGCCAGGATATTATCCAGCTTTTTCTCCACGTAGGCAATGTCCCAGTTCTTGCCTTGCAAATAGGGTTTCTCGTCGCGGTTGTAGTAGTCGTCGAGCTGGTCGAGAAAGAAGAAGTTTCCTATTCCCATCACCTCTCCGGAAGCCATGAGCTCTTTTTTACGGATTAGCGGTAAATGTCTCCTGCCCGTTGCGGAATCCACGAGGTTCAGGCCGTAATAGCTGGACGCGACGAGGCCATTGTACCCGCCCGAGGCGTCGGTGATCAATGCGAGATCGGCGGAACCTTTCAGTTCATGGGTGATTTTGAAAACAGTCGCCGGAAACATGGTTTCATCATCGGGGTGCGCGGTAACGATCAGAACACGTGGTCCTTGCGCGTACAGGCACGGTGGAAGCAGCAATAGTAACAAAAGATAAATGTGTCTCATGCGATCATTTTGTTAGGTGATGTGTTATAAAATTATAGATTCTTCAACCATTCATCACGCTCTTATTATCAAAGTTTTATGGATTTGAAACTCAACGGGAAAACTGCATTCATCAGCGGTTCTACACAAGGTATCGGTTTTGCCATTGCACAAGGTTTATTGAAAGAAGGTGCGCATGTGATTATTAATGGCCGCTCGGAAAGTAAGGTCGCGGAAGCGGTGCAAAAATTGAAAGAATCAACACCGGGAGCGAATGTGAGTGGCATTGCGGCAGATTTTTCAAAGGTGGAGGAAGTGAATGCATTGCTGCGACAGCTGCCGGATATCGAGATCCTGGTTAACAATGCCGGTATTTTCGAGCCGAAGCAATTTGCCGAGATTTCGGATGATGAATGGTTTCGGTTCTTTGAAGTGAATGTATTGAGCGGCGTGCGCCTCGCCAGGCATTTCTTTTCGAAAATGATCGCTAAGGATTGGGGGCGTATCATCTTCATTTCCAGCGAATCGGGTGTGAATATCCCCGAAGAAATGATTCACTATGGTACCACCAAAACGGCCCAGCTCGCCGTGAGCCGGGGATTGGCGGAATTGACTAAGGGTACGAATGTTACTGTGAACACGGTAATGCCGGGCCCGACGAAGTCGGAAGGTGTAGCCGATTTTGTCAAACAGCTAGGGGAAGCCAACAATATGTCCGCGGAGCAGGCTGAAAAGGATTTCTTCAAAAATGCGCGCCCTACCTCGCTGCTGCAACGGTTTGCGTCGGTGGAGGAAATTGCTAACCTGGTAACTTACGTGGCGAGCCCGCTTTCGTCGGCTACAAACGGCGCAGCCCTGAAAGTAGACGGCGGCGTGGCCAAGTTCATTATCTGACACGCCTTACGGTCTATGTTTTAGGTGTGATCAGAAAATTTGGTAATTCTGGAACGTTCGTTCTGAAATAATTGTCTGATAGTCATGGCACGCAACAAAGCATTCGAACCGGAAGAGAGGCTGGAAAAAGCAAAATGCCTTTTCTGGCAGAAGGGCTACAACGCTACTTCTATGCAAGACCTCGTCGATACGATGGGGCTGAACCGCGGAAGTATTTACGATACATACGGCGACAAGCATACCTTGTTCCTTCAATGCCTCAGAAGTTACACCGAAGGCATGTTTGAAGATTACCGGAAAGTGGCGGAGGAAACGAAGTCGCCCTTAAAGGCCATCGAAAAGATCATCAAAAAGGCGGCGAGCAGGACGGTGGAGGAAGAAAGGACGTGTATGGGCGTGAAATCGACGTTCGAATTGGGTTCCGTGGATGAAGAAGTGCACGCCATATTAAAACAAAATACCAGCAACCTGACCACCCTGCTGAAAGACCTTTTGAAAAAGGCACAGAAAGCAGAGGAAATCAGCAGTAAAAGGGACCCGGCAATGTTAGCGAACTTCGTCGTGTCGAATTTTACGGGCTTCTGGCAGACTTTCCTGGTGTATGGCGATGGGGAGCTGGTACAGCAGCAAGCCGAATTTTTAATAAAATCTATCAAAAAATAATTTGTCCAATGATGGAACAAGCATTCCATAATGACAATGCTTACGGACATGTCAGGGTTAGTTACAGCAATAGCAAATAAATCAGGTATAGTAAAAATCTACAAGCAAGGAGCGCCTTCGGTGCTGGGTTACGAACGGGAGTCCACTGCTGAACCGGGCCCCGGGCAGGTAAGAGTGCGGCAGGAAGCCATCGGGCTGAATTTTGTAGATACCTATTACCGCGATGGGAAGTTCCCCGTCAAATCGTTTCCTTACACACCGGGCGTAGAAGCTGCGGGCGTGATCGAGGCTGTCGGGCCGTGGGTGACGGAATTCAATGTGGGCGACCGCGTGGGTTACCACTTCATCCCCGGAGCGTATGCGGAGAGCCGCGTGGTATCCACGCAGCAATTGATCCATATTCCGGACGATATCACATCGGAAGAGGCGGCAGCCATGCTCGTGAAAGGCTTTACCGCCAGGATGCTCGTGAAAATAGTGAATCCCATTAAGCCGGGAGACGTGGTGCTGGTACATGCGGCGGCTGGCGGCGTAGGCACCCTGGTTACCAAATGGGCCAAGGCGCTTGGCGCGACAGTCATAGGCACGACGGGTTCGGAAGAGAAGAAAGAAGTGGTGCTGGCGAACGGCGCCGATCATGTTTTTCTGGCAGAATGCCGGGAGTTTGTACACTCGGTGCTGGAAATTACGGAGGGCCGCGGTGTGGATGTCGTATTCGACGGGGTAGGGAAAGATACGTTCAGCTATTCGCTGGACGTGATCCCTAAGGGGGGTAAGATCGTACTTTACGGATCGTCGTCGGGCCAGCCCGAGCACATCGATCACGCATTGCTGCGTGAAAGAGCCATCGTAATGGCGACCCCCACGCTCAGTGCGTACATTACTGACCGCGAGGCGCTGGAAGAATATGCAGCAGATACGTTCAATGCATTCACCAACGGAATTTTCGGAAAACTCGCCATTACAAGGTACCCCTTATCAAAATCCTATCAGGCGCAAGCCGATCTCGAAGCGCGAAAAACAATAGGTTCCGTAATTTTGGTACCGTAAGTTTTTTGCATCAATTCCACGTTATGTCCAAAGTTCTGATCCAGTTTGCCCACCCCACTCACAGTAAATCCAATGTGCAAAAGATATTGGAGAAATACGCCCGCAAGGTAAAGGGGGTGACTTTTAATGATCTGTATGAACATTATCCGGATCTTTTTATTGATATCAAAAGGGAGCAGCAGTTGCTGGCAAAACACGATATCATCATATTTCAGCACCCGTTCTACTGGTACAGCAGCCCTCCGATCCTGAAACAGTGGCAGGACCTCGTGCTGGAATACAACTGGGCGTACGGACCGAAAGGACACGCGCTGAAAGGCAAAAAGATATTCAATGCGCTGTCGTGCGGAGGTGGGCGCGATGCCTACACTGAGTCCGGGTACAATCGTTTTCCTGTCGGTCAATACCTGCTGCCATTCAACCAGACGGCCTATTTATGCCGGATGGACTATCTGCCGCCGTTTGTGGTGCATGAAACTTATACAATTGAAGATTACACGCTGAAAGCCTACGGCGAGCGATATGCCGAGCTGCTGAATGCCCTTGTAAACGATCGCATCGATCCGGCGGAATTAGCAGGGGTTGAATATCTGAACGAACTTTTTCCACACTGAACCATGCAACAATCCTTCTTTTTTCAGGCAATGATATACCTCGCGTCTGCCGTGGTAATGGTCCCTATTGCCAAACGGCTGGGGTTGGGATCGGTGTTGGGTTACCTGGTTGCCGGCGTGATCATTGGCCCGGCGGGCCTGAAATTCATTGGAATGGAAGGCCAGGATATTATGCATTTTGCCGAGTTCGGCGTGGTGATGATGCTCTTTGTCATCGGCCTTGAACTCGAACCCTCGCGCCTGTGGCGTATGCGGAAGAGCATCGCAGGGCTTGGCGGGTTGCAAGTAGGCGTTACCACCATCCTCGTGGCAGGTATCGCCATGCTGTTCGGTATCAGCTGGAAAGAGGCGCTCGCGCTCGGGATGATCATCTCAATGTCGTCAACCGCGATTGTAATGCAGACACTGAATGAAAAAGGCTGGCTGAAAACCGTTGCCGGGCAGAGCTCGTTCGCTGTCCTGCTATTCCAGGACCTGGCGATCATCCCGATGCTCGCGTTGTTTCCGCTGCTCGCCGATCACGCGGGGCTGACCGACGGGCATGCCGGCGGAGGCTCGCTTGTGAGCGCATTACCCGCCTGGCAGCAGGCTATTGTGGTATTGCTGTCGGTCTCGGCGATTGTGCTGACGGGTAAATACCTGCTGCGGCCGGTTTTCCGAATGATGGCCCGTACCGCATTGCGCGAAATGTTCACCGCCACGGCATTGCTGCTCGTGGTGGGTATCGCCGTGCTCATGACATCGGTGGGCCTTAGCCCTGCGCTGGGTGCATTTGTGGCCGGTGTGGTACTCGCCAACAGCGAATACCGTCACGAGCTGGAAAGCTCCATTGATCCTTTCAAAGGCCTGCTGCTCGGGCTGTTCTTCATTTCGGTAGGCTCCTCCATTGATTTTTCACTGGTGGTTTCCAAGCCGTTGCTGATTATCGGATTAGTGGCCGGATTGATGCTGCTGAAAATGGCTATTCTCTTTGTTTTGGGCAAAAAATTCGAAGTACGGAATGCACAGAACTTTATATTCAGCATCGGTTTGAGCCAGATCGGGGAATTTGCATTTGTGTTGCTCAGCTTTTCGGTTCAGGAGGGTGTTTTGGGTAAAGAAATCTCGGATACGATGACGGCTGTCGTCGCGATCAGCATGGCCATGACGCCGCTGGCGATGATGGTAAACGAGAAATTTATCCTGACGCGATTCTGCCTCGTAAGCGCAGGGCTACAAACTGCGCAGCGGCCAAGTGATGTGGAAGAAGAGGATAACCCGGTGATCATCGCCGGTTACGGGCACTTTGGAAATATAGTGGGTCGTTTTTTGCGGGCGAATGGCGTAGAGGCGACGGTGCTCGATAATGATAGCGACAATGTCGATTTTCTCCGCCGGATGGGCCTCAAAGTGTATTATGGCGATGCGACGCGCTATGAATTGCTGGATATTGCCGGTGCGGGGCGTGCTCAAATGATCATTATCGCGATCAGTGATGAGGAAAAGAGGCTGGAATTAATTGAGACAGTGAAAAAGCATTTCCCGAACCTGCATATGCTAGTGCGCTCGACCAACCGCAACGATGCGTACGACCTCATGAATGCGGGGATGATGCATATTTACCGGGAGACGTTCGATACGAGCCTCCGCCTGGGCGTGGATGCATTGAAATTGCTCGGGCATCGCGCGCATGAGGCGACGCGGATGGCCAAAACGTTTTTTATTCACGACGAGCGTACTTTGAAGCATTTGTCGAGCATCCGGAACGACGAGGAATACATCCATGCCGCGCGGCAGCATATGGAAGAGCTGGAAATGATCATGCAGGCCGACAGGGATGCAGTGAATTTGAATGCGCTTGCCGGCTGGGACCGCAAAGCCGAAGCTGAGACAGCCTGATTTCATCAGGATAGGCGCGAGGGGTCGGCGCCTGCAATTTTTCCCCAAATCCACCCGATTACCATACCCAGCAAACTGGCGAGCAATCCGTAGACGAGGGCAGGATACTCGGTTTCAATGAAAACGCAAACCAGCCATACCGCCAGCCCGATAACCATTGAGAGCACGCAGCCAAGCGTATTGCTGGATTTCCAGTAAAGCCCCGCTGCCAATGGAACAAATAGTGAAACGAGGCTGAATGCGGACGATTCTGCGACGAGCTCGAAAATGCTTTCCCGGGTTGCGGCCATGAAAATGCACACCAGCGTAATGCCGATGATGCCTGCACGAATGATTTTCAACAACTCGTTGTCACCGAGGTCTGGCTTGAAGTATTTAAAGATATTTTCGCCTAACACTACTGCGGGGGCCATGATTGCGCTGCTGGTGGTACTGAGAATCGCGGAAACCAGCGCGCCGAAAAACAGGATTTGAAGCGGTAGGCTCATATGTTTCAGGACCATATTGGGGATGATCATCTGTCCGTCCTTTTCTTCGCCGGGGTACAAATGATGTCCGCACAATCCGATGAATAGCGGCAGCAGGGCGATCGTGAGGTACATGAGCGACGAAAGCAGCGTCGACTGTACGGACACGCGGGCTGATTTTGCCGACATCACCCTCTGAAATACATCCTGCTGCGGGATCGAGCCGAGCCCGATTGTGATCCAGGCTGCGAAATATTCGAGGTGGCCTTTGAGCGTGTTTTCAGGAAAAAAGCGGAAGAAGCCGGTTGGAGCGGCGTCAAGCAACGGCTGAAAACCTCCGACTTCCTTGTAAAGGACTACTGCCACAATGAGCAGGCCGACAATAATCATGACGGTCTGGATGAAATCGGTAATCGATATCGACCACATTCCGCCCCAGATCGTGTAAAGGATCACGACGAACGAACTCGCGAGAATGCACGTGAGCAGCGACCAGCCCAGCACGACTTTCAGGACAATGCCCATGGCCAGTAGCTGGGCGGCTATCCAGCTGAAATAGGACGGAATAATGAGGATGGCGGAGAGCAATTCGGCATTGCGCCCGTAGCGAATCCTGAAAAAGTCACAAAATGTGATAATATTCATTTTGTAAAATCTCCGGGCAAAGAACAATCCCACCAGAAGAAGGCATAGCGAAGCACCAAACGGATCTTCGATGATACCTAACACGCCGTGTTCGATAAACTCGGTGGGGGCGCCCATAATGGTTTCCGAGCCGAACCACGTAGCAAACGTAGCGGAAGCGGCGAGGACCAGCGGTAGCTGGCGCCCTGCCAGCACGAAGTCTTGGGTGGTAGTGATTCTTTTAGAGGCCCAGAGGCCTATTCCAAGGTTTGCCAGCAAGTATGCCAGAATGGAAAAGGCCAGCATGCTTTCAGGCTTCCTGATTTTCTACAATCCATTGAGTAGTAGCATTGATAGTACCCATTTCCCAGAAAATGGATGGGCTTAACTCAACCCCGAGCCATTCCTGTAACTCGGTAGTGATATCGACCATGAGAAGGGAGTCCAATCGGTAATCGATGATTTCGGCGTCCAGATCTACTTCGGAGGGATCTATTTCCGCATGGTGAGCAATACGCTCAACGATCCAGCCGGAAATTTCGGTAAATGTTTTATTCATTTAGTTGAAGTTTGTAACAAGCACTGAATGCTACGTGAAAATAGTACTTTTGCAGGTTTTTAAAAAAAATAGAGAGCTTTTTAAGTAACCGATATTAATCTACAATACTCTTTTTGGCGAATATTTCACGTGCTTTCAAACGCTGAATCTTGCCGCTCGAAGTCTTGGGCAGTTTACCCGGCTGGATAAGGACGATTTCATGGGGAATAAGCCCGAATGCCAATCCGACGCTCTGCGCCATTTTGTTTTTGATGACCTTCTCATCGTCCGGCGTTTGCGCCACCCGGCGCACTTCACTCACGATCATCAGGGCTTCACCCTGGTCTGTTTCGACGGAGAATGCCGCCGCAGCATTGGGCTGGATGTCGGGATGGCTTTCGCTCACTACTTCTTCGATGTCCTGCGGGTAATAGTTTACCCCGCGAATGATAATCAACTCTTTAGTACGGCCGGTAATAAAAAGAAGACCATTCTCCATAAACCCTAAATCTCCTGTCCGCAAGTAAGGGCCTGCGCCATCGCTGGTGTAAGCCTGGAAAGTAGCTTTGGTTGCGTCCGGTTTTTCCCAATAGCCTGCTGCTACACCTTTGTTCTTTACCCATATTTCTCCCTCTTCTCCATCCGGTAAACTTGCGTTTCTTACCGGGTCTACGATCGACACTTCGGTAAACTCCACGGGAGGGCCGCAAGCGACAACTTCCTTGGCATCTCCCAGTTTGCGATAGGTGGCAGGCGTACCGTTTAAATGCAGGCTGACGGCCAGCGTAGCTTCGGCGAGGCCATAGGACGGAACGAGGCTGTTTTTCCTGAAACCGGCGGCTTGTGTTGCGGCAGCGAATCTTTCGAGGGTCGAAATCCGGATCGGCTCGGCGCCTACGTAGAGGACTCGCAGGGAGCTGAGGTCCAATGCATCCAGCTGCTCTTGAGGAATACGGGCGAGGCAGTGGTCGAGCCCGAAGCCGGGTCCGCCGCAGAATCCGGCATGATACGTGCTGATTGTTTGCAGCAGCAACGCGGGTTTGGTAATAAACAGTAGCGGAGAAATCACAAAACCGGTCCCGCCGGTAAAAAGCGGGGAAAGAAGCCCGTCAACCAACCCCATATCATGGTAATGCGGTAGCCAGGTAACCGACGTGTCGTCGGCCGTGCGCCCGAAGCAATTGTTAATTGCTCGCAGATTGGCCGTAAGGTTGGTATGGCTGATCATCACCCCCTTGGGCTGGCTGGTGGAGCCCGAAGTATATTGTAAATAGGCTGTTTCGATGGCTTCCTTATGCCGGCGGATGGCGCCGGGTGCAGCCGCGGCAGTCATCAGGTCGTCGGTGAAAATCCATTCGGCGTCGTATTCCTGTAATGCGGAGGAAGCATCGTTTTTCCGCTGAAACAGCATTTTGTAGGTTTTTGCATTGGTAATGATTCCGGAAGCTGCGCAGTCGCGCATGATGCTAAGAATACGGTTAATTCCCGGCTCGGAATAGCTGATGGGCGTAGGGACTGCAATAATGCCCGCATGCAGAGCGCCCAGAAACGAACATACAAAAGCGGCTTCCGCAGGCAATAAGAGAACCACCCTCGCATTGACGGGAAACTTGGTGCTCAGAAGATGGGATGCGGCCTGTACATGTTGATAAAGGTCATTATAATGAAGTTGCTCGGTGATTTCACCCTCTTTGCCAATATAACCGTAGGCAAGTTTGTCAGGATGTAATCCGGCATTGGTTTTTAGTACATCGAGTATATCCATAAACTGCAAAATAAAAAGAAAAGGCCAGATAAAAGTGGCTTAATGCACAGTATCCGGCCTTTTTTTATCGAAAGGTATTTCAAATTATCGTCTGTGTCCGCGATGACGGCCATTGTTTCCGTAATGATCGTTGTGACGGTATTGCTTACGGTAAGCACGGTTGTCATGACGGCGGTATCTGTGGCGGTCGGCATGTATGACCCGCGGCGGTGGCGTCACCACTACTACACGTGGAGGCGGTGGTGGGGCATGATAATACCTGTAACCATGCCGGTAACCATAGTCCGGCCCATAGGAACGATAGGTACAGGATGAAATCGAAATGGCTGCGATCAGGGTAAACATGACCGACAGCAAGACACTGTTCTTTTTCACGGTTCTAGTTCGTTTTGTACTAATTCTAAAACGAATTGGACGATAGGATAGTGCCGGGAAGAAGGATATTCCCAGCGGTGGAAAAGTTATCCACAGTGTGGATAATGCTTAAATGAGGCTTAACTGGTTGGTAATCTGGCTTGTTGAAAGTTGTTAACAAGTTATGCACATTTTGTGTGTGGATAACTTGTTAACAAATATTAGGCTTTAAGCTTCAACATCGTAAATCACGACTTTCTCCCAAAGATGCGCGCATTCCTCCACAAATTTCTTGTGCAGTGGGTGAACCTGGTATACATCGTGCGCAGCCTCATCCTTGAAAATCAGGATCTCTGCGAAATCATAAGTAGCGTCAATAACCGGTCTGCGGGTGGCCGCAGGAGGGCCGATATAAGCCGATTCGATGGATTCGATCGTTTCAAGTGATTTGATGCCGGCGAGCAGGGCTTGTCTTGCTTCTTCGTTGTCCTTCTCCTTCAACCAGAAGAATACATTGTGGATAAACATGGAAAATCGTTTATGGTGTTAGAAATTGATTATGGATTCAATTGATTGACGACATCGTCCGTTTTCGTTTCCGGCAACTGCTGGTGATACGCTTTTTCGAGCTTGAAAGAAAATGTAGTACCCTTGTCCGGCTTCGACATCACGGCGATCTTCGTGTCGTGGGCGTTCAATATATGCTTAACAATGGCAAGTCCCAAACCGGTGCCGCCGATTTCTTTGCTCCGGCTCTTGTCGATCCTGTAAAAACGCTCGAAAATACGGTTCAAATGCTCATGCGGAATGCCTGGGCCATTGTCTTTTACTTCCACTTCAATGTACTTTTTGCTTTCGCTGAAATGGACGATCACTTTACCATTCTCATTACCGTATTTGATCGCATTCTCGATGAGATTGAGCATTACCTGTTCCATCCGGTCGGCGTCGGCCTTGATCCACACTTCTGGCATGTCGTCCGGTTTTACTTTCAACGTCACGTTGCGATTTTTTGCAATGTGTTCCAGGCGGCTGAATATGCTGAGGGTAAGTTTGCGCAGGTCGGTAGGGACGATATTCATTTTGATGTCCCCGGTTTCCATCTGAGACAATACGAGAAGGTCTTTTACGAGCACGTCGAGGCTGTCGAGGTTATTGGCGGCTTTGCGTAAAAAGCGTTCGCGTACATTTTCGTCATCCATCGCACCATCGAGCAACGTGTGGATAAATCCCTGCGCAGCGAAGATCGGCGTTTTGAACTCGTGCGATACGTCGGCGAGGAATTCCCTGCGAAACAATTCGAGCTTTTTCAGCTCATCGATTTCCTTCTGTTTTTTGGTTACATAAACAAAGATCTCGTCGTTGATCGTTTTCAGCGGATTGGATTCCCTGATCAGCTTTTTGCGCGGGGCCATATTGAAATCCCGCATTTTCAGCTTGTGGATAGTCCGGTACATTTTGTTCACCTCACGGAAAACAAGGATATCGACTGCATAAAGTACCAGGAAAAAGGAAGAAATGAAGGAAGAAATAGCCGAAACAAACAGCATCCCTTTTGAAACACCATCCACAAAGGCAAGAAAAGTGGTGGTAATGAGGGATATCAGGAACGCCAGAATAACGGCAATAAAACGCGGACTTAACGACATGTTACTTTAAAGCTTACTTCAGGCGGAGGCTCGTTCCTCCGTGTGCAGCAATTCTGTTGAAATTTTAGCCTTAAAGTTAACACTTTGAAACCGGTTTAGATTCGGTTTCGCCTTGGAAGTGGCTTGTTAAGAAATTGTTAAGTGTCGTTTTTGCCAGGTGTGGTCAAGTGTTGTCAGGTATGGTCATTGGTAGTCATGTGTAGTAAGGAGTTGTCATTCGTGGTCAGGAGTAGTCGAGTATAGTCAGATGTTGCCTGGTTATGCTGAGGGTTTGTTTCGACCCAAACAACACCTGCCTACACTTGACTACTCCTGACCATCCCTTGACCACACTTGACCACACATGACCACGAATGACAATACCTGACCTTAGAATCCCCCGCGATACTTATACGTACTGGCGACTTTGTCAATCGCCACGATGTACGCCGCGATGCGGAGCGATACCTTATATTTCAGCGAAGTTTCGTACACTTTATCGAAAGCGTCCTTCATAATGCGGTCGGTACGGCGGTTGATACGTTCGAGCGTCCATTTGTAGCCGATCCGGTTTTGTACCCATTCGAAATAAGATACCGTCACGCCGCCCGCATTGGCGAGAATGTCGGGTACCACCATAATGCCCTTTTCATTGATAATGTCGTCGGCCTTGGCAGAGGTAGGGCCATTGGCACCTTCCACGATCATCCGCGCCTGGATGCTGGATACATTTTTGCGGGTGATAACATCTTCTTTCGCTGCCGGAACCAGCACGTCCACCGGCAGTGAGAAAAGGTCGTCGCCCGAAATCAGTTCTGCTTTAGCATAACCTTCCAACGAGCCTTTGTTGGAATCGCGGTAGGCAATGGCGTCTGCTACGTCGATTCCCTTATCATTATAATATGCTCCCGAAATATCGCTGATCGCGTGGATGGCCGTGCCGCGCTCGCGTAGCAGCAGGGCCGCATGCGAACCAACGTTGCCAAAGCCTTGTACCGCTGCCGTGGCACGGTAGGGATTAATGCGCAGCTTTTCCATACCCGCTAACGCGGATACCATGACGCCGCGGCCCGTCGCTTCGGTACGGCCCAGTGAGCCGCCCAGCACGAGCGGCTTGCCAGTTACTACGGCAGGGATCGTCATGCCTTTTGATTTGGAATATTCATCCATCAACCAGGCCATTTCACGAGGACCGGTACCCATGTCCGGTGCAGGAATGTCCTGGTCGGGCCCGAAAACATCCAGTAATGCCGTCGTATACGCGCGCATGAGGCGCTCGATCTCGCCTGGGGACATCTCGCGCGGGTTGCATGCGACACCACCTTTGGCACCTCCATAAGGAATATCCACCACGGCACATTTCCAGGTCATCCATGCAGCCAATGCGCGTACTTCGTCGAGGTTCACGTCGGGATCGAAGCGGATACCACCCTTGCTAGGGCCGAGGATGGTGGAGTGAATCACGCGGTAACCTTCGAAAGTCCGTATCTCCCCGGAATCCATGGTCACCGGCAGGCCGACTGTTACCTGTTTGCGAGGAACTTTGAGGATATAATACATTTCTTCAGATATTCCGAGGAGGTCTACGGCTTTGTCAAATCGCTGCATCATTGACTCCAACGGATTGTCTTTATCCTTAATCGGAGCCGGTTCTATGTAAGACATCATTTGATCTTTAAGGTGTTGATATTAAAATAGTTAACTCGAAACGACTGAGCTGGCAATACAAACTACGCTATTTGTTATTATAAAAACAAAAAACTAATTTTTCTTGAAATAGTAATAAAACATGGCCGAAGTAGAATGTTTCAGGGGAGTGACAAACATTAAAATTATACCACAGGTTTTGGCGGGAATCCCAAATTTTCTGGCGGGATCGGGGGAAATATTGAAATGCAGGAAAAATAAAAAAAGGAGGCAAATATTTGCCTCCTTTTCGGGTTTGGAATATCGGACCGTGACTAGGCCATTTCCAGTTTGGATGCGTAACGCTTGCGATCGTTTTCATCCAGGTATATTTTCCGCATACGCATGTTTTGCGGGGTAACTTCGAGGTATTCGTCTTTCTGGATGTATTCCATCGATTCTTCCAGAGAGAAATTGATTTTAGGAGCGATACGCAGGCCGTCGTCCGAGCCGGAAGCACGCATGTTGGTCAGCTTTTTCGCTTCTTGCAGGTTTACCACGATGTCGTTAGGACGGTTGTGCTCGCCTACCACCTGGCCACCGTAGATTTCATCGCCCGGATCAACGAAGAAACGTCCGCGATCTTGTAGTTTATCAAGGGTATAACCCGTTGCAGGACCTGTGTTTTTCGAAATGATCGACCCGTTCAAACGGCCCGGGATTGGTCCGCGGAATGGCTCGAAGCTTTTGAAACGGTGCGTCATCACAGCTTCTCCTTGTGTTGCAGTAAGGACGTTCGAACGAAGACCGATCAGACCACGTGAAGGGATTTCGAATTCAAGGTGCTGCAAATCGCCTTTCGGTTCCATGATCAAAAGCTCGCCTTTACGCTGTGTAGCCAATTCGATCACTTTTCCGGCAGTTTCTTCCGGTACGTCCACTACCAATGTCTCGATTGGTTCGAGGCGCTGGCCGTTTTCGTCTTCTTTGTACAATACCTGTGGCTGGCCTACCTGCAATTCGTAACCTTCACGACGCATGGTTTCGATCAATACCGACAAGTGGAGGATACCACGGCCATAAACCAGGAATTTGTCCTCAGTATCAGTTGGTTCCACGCGCAATGCGAGGTTTTTCTCAGTTTCTTTCAACAACCTGTCGCGGATGTGGCGTGAGGTAACGAATTTACCCTCCTTACCGAAAAACGGCGAGTTGTTGATCGTGAAGAGCATGTTCATCGTAGGCTCGTCCACCGCGATACGTGGCAATGCCTCAGGGTTTTCCGCATCGGCAATAGTATCACCGATTTCGAAATCTTCGATACCCGTTACGGCACAAATATCCCCCGCGCTTACTTCGCTTACTTTGGATTTACCCAAACCTTCGAACAACTGAACTTCTTTGATTTTCACCTTCTTCATCACCCCGCCGGCTTTGCAAAGCGTTACGGTCGATCCTTCTTTGATCGTTCCACGATGAACACGGCCGATAGCGATACGACCTACGAATGCATTGTAGTCAAGGGACGTGATTTGCATTTGCAGGGTACCTTCTGTTACAACCGGAGCAGGGATTTGCTCGATGATCGTGTCGAGAAGGAAAGTGATATCTTCGGTTGGTTTCTGCCAATCCGGACCCATCCAGCCCTGTTTCGATGATCCGTACACGGTCACGAAGTCGAGCTGGTCTTCCGTAGCGCCAAGGTTGAACATCAGGTCGAATACGTTTTCCTGAACTTCTTCCGGGCGGCAGTTTTCTTTATCTACTTTATTTACGACCACGATCGGCTTCAGGCCCAGGCCGATAGCTTTGCCCAATACGAAACGGGTTTGTGGCATCGGACCTTCGAATGCATCGACCAGCAACAATACGCCATCCGCCATTTTAAGTACGCGTTCCACCTCACCACCGAAGTCTGCGTGACCTGGTGTATCAATTACATTGATTTTCACATCTTTGTAACGCACCGATACGTTTTTGGAAACAATTGTAATCCCACGCTCACGTTCCAGATCGTTGTTGTCGAGGATCAGGTCGTCGAACTCCTGATTGTCGCGAAACAGCTTTGACGCGTGGATGATTTTGTCGACCAAAGTCGTTTTACCGTGGTCAACGTGCGCAATAATTGCGATGTTACGAATGGCTTGCATTGTTTTATGGATCAGTTGTTTACGGCGCTGCTACGAAATGCTCTGAATGCGTGTCAGGGCCGATTTGGCTTTTGTCTGGATGTAATTCGGCCAAACAGGGTGCAAAGGTACGTACTTTTCCTCTGAATAACAGTATTTTACAATTAATTTATTGTTATCCCGTGAAAAACAGCCTTTAAACTAAAAGAAGTGCAAAAAGGGGCGTGAAATGTCAGAGCATTGGGATTAGCGAGCTCCCATTTTGCCTCATTTTGCATTCGCCCACGCGTTTCGTTAATTTGTAAGGATTGAAATACCATTAAACCTCATGATGAACAAGAACCTACTGGTTGGATTATTCCTCTCTATCAGCACTTTGGCGTCGGCGCAGGACCGCCTGCCGCAGGACAATGCCGCCAAATATGCGGCAAGCATAACCCCCTCAGATCTCAA
>DATMSL010000012.1:0-5473 GCA_035565435.1 Dyadobacter sp.
CTGAAACGGATAATATTGCAATAGGTCTTCAAGGATACGCCGATGGTGTCGCGGAAATAACGATTGATCTGCCGGCTGGTCCAGAAAGTCTTTTCGGATAACTCCCCTACACTAATGGAGCCATTGGTTGCATAAATCAGATCAAAAAGCTTCCTTTTGCGCTCATCAATACGCTTTTTTAACATACCTATAATGTTCTCCGTAAGCGTCGCACAGAACTGTTCGATATCCTGAAATCCATCCAGGGATACTCCAAAAAAGTCATCAGGCAATGCAGTGGCGCTGTCGGGCAGGACCGGCAGGAAGTCTTTGAATAAATAGGTAGCGGCAAGCGGCCGAAAGCTGATGCTAAAAAGGGTAAAATCCGGTGGGATCTCTGCCCGCGACGGTCCGCTCTCTAACCCAAGCAACACAATGCCTTGCCTGTCTCCGAACGAGAAACTGGCATCGATCCGGCCGTCGGGCAATACCGTAACCGCCAAAGGCTTCCCCGATTTGTTGGTCAACATCCAAAAGCTTTCCACCAAATGACTTATGCCCTCAGCCGGAGGCATTGACCAATAATCGATATCGTCCTTTTGATACAGAAGCGGTTCCATTAATAAGGCTGGTTACTTCCCCTCGCCATTCACTTTCACATCCTTAAACATAAATGTATTATCGCTAACTCTCACGGCCTTGCCGCTGGCCGTGGTAACATTTCTCAAGACAACGCTTTTGGTTTTAACGTACGGGTACTTTTCCTGGTAAGTGCCATCCGTCATCTCCGGGTTGAAATTGGCGAATATTGCCGGGCCCTGGTAGTTTTCAGGATGAGCGGCATCGTCGATACGGAGGTTTTCAATGGTAATCTTTTCGGGCATGTAGCAGGTGTAACCAAAATCATGCTGGCCGGAGTAGGAACCGCTGACCAGAGAAGCATTGGCTGGCTTACCATTCATCGGAACAAAGACGCAGTCACGGATCACCACCTCGCCCTGCCAGGTGCTGCCGTAATCAGGCCGGAGGTTGACGATACTTCTGCCCCGGATGGTGGAGTTCTCGATCAGCAATAGCCCGCTTCCGATCGCATTGATCCCCATGTGCCCGAGCGTCGAGTTTCGGATGGTGGCATTGGCGACGCCCTGGTGGGCATCAAACCGGGAGAGCGTACAATGGTCATAAAGCAGGTTTTTGCAGAAATTAGAACCCAGAATGCCCCAGTAGGTATTGTCGTTGATGTCGTTGGTCTGACTGCAATTGATAAACGACACATTGAGCGCCCGGTTCGCTGACAGGTCGTAGGTACCCATTGAAACGGGTTTACCCGCCGCGCCGATGGTGCTGTGAGTCTTATGCCCTGTTAAAATAGCGTTCTTTACGGTCACATAGGAGCAATCACCGATATTGATAAAGCCGCCATACGGCGCACCATGCTCCCCTTCGCCGGTAATGCGGTGTTCCAGCCCCTCCACGAGCACATTCGACCGCCGGATCGCGATGTTGCGGTTATAATAGGTGTATTTCGACTCGGCCTTATTGGCAATGGTAGTAAAACGTCCGCCAGTGATTTTCAGCGGCTTTTCGTCGATTGGCAGCGCGGTAATGTCCGTGATCTGATCAAAATCCCAGATGATCGGTGCTTTCATATCCACCTTGCCGCTTTTATCCACTACAAAAATATCCGTTTGCGAAGATCCATTGTTCTGATTGAGCCCGAACCGGATGTATTGCTTTACATTGGAATTAGTGACGGTGATCAGGCAAGGGCCTGGCAAAGACGCTTCGATCTTTTCCTGGTTTCTTTTCAGTGAATTAACGGATTCCAGTTTAAAAGGTCTGAGCCCCGAGCTCACTGTAAAAACCGAAGCATTCCGGTTCTCCACTTCGCTATCGTCGATGATAAACGCCGCCTTTCCAAAATCGGTATCGGTTTGGATTACCACGGTACGTTCTTTTCCGCTAATATAGTAAGTTGCCGCGTCGCTGGCTTTCACAGACAATCCGTGCATGTTGGCAAATGCGTGGGTGGCGGCGATCGCGTCCACGTCATCCGTTTTCCCATCGCCCCGCGCACCGAAGTCGCCATAGCGCACCACGCCCGCACTCTTATATTTGCGAACGTCCCGGGGCACTACATTCACTTGCAGTTCACCTTTGTCGCTGGTATTCACGCCGGTTTTCGTATTTTCGGAGGTAACCGTTACATTTCCAACCGGGCCTTTTTGCTGGGCCTGTGTTCCAAACGGAAAGGTTAACAAAAAGAAAATCAAGAGTCTGTATTTTTCCATAAGGGTCAGTTAAGTCGCCGTTAGTTTCAAAAGACGCCTTCCCTAAAAAATACTTTTCATGACCTGATTCCCGGTGAATTTCAGTCTAATACTTCAAATCCCTGATTTTTTGAGCAACCCTGTTCGCTATAACCCGATAACCGGAATCATTAAGGTGAATCTCATCCGATTTATTAGCCGGGCGCATTCGGGAGGGGAAAATGCCTTTTTGAATATCCTCCAAATCGCTGGCAGTCGGCGTAAATCCGATGTCATTCATCTCCGATTCGGTGGGAGGCGTCATCGGAACATAGTTGTCACGGTACAATAGAGCGAGCTCGTCGTTGAATGCGGTGAGTTTGGCATAGCCTTCCGTTCCTTTGCGCTCGGTAATTGCCGGTAATATCCCCAGTACAAGATAGCGTCGGGGCTCCGCAATATAATTCACCGAACTCTTGATCGCAGAGAGAATACCTTCCTGTGGTTTTCCCTGGCCAATGTCGTTCCGCCCGTACCAGAGGATCTGCGTAGCTGTCCGCATTTTCACAGGATCGTCCAGCTCAAAAACCGAATCATCGGGAATCTCGACATCAACCGGCGTCTCGGCCGGTGTTTCCGTCTCGTTTTCTCCCAGTGGTTCTACGGTATACCGCTCCCCTAAATCCGGCACGAATTGACGCGTAATGGTGCACTGCACGCCGGCGAGCTTACCCGTACGGCTGTAAACGTTGCCGTTCAGCGGGGTCGAGAGAAATTCATTGTTAATCTTTGTGACTGCCACCGGCTTCGTGCCCTTGAATTTACCGTCAGCCACGGATAACGTTAAAGGCACCCCGCCCTGCCGTATCGCGATCGATAACGCAATCTGACCGTTGATGCCATCACTATATACCGGACGTTCCGTAAAAGCGTCGCCCACCCAGGCGCCCATCGGCCTGCTGCCGCCGGTCCCGATGGTGAGACTGTCGCCGAAGAAAGCAAGCGTTTTGTCGCGTTTGTCCTTTTTGGAAGGGATGATTTTATCGAGCAGGTTATCGCAGGATGTCAGGAGGATTGTGGATAAGGCTGCTGCCCCAGATTGACGAAAAAAGCGTCTGCGGCTTATTCCCCCATCCGTTGCTGGGCAGGGGGTGGTGTGTCGGAATGACTTCATTTTCATGAGATGGAACGTTGCTGTAAAGGTGCTTTCGGGTACACGCAGTTACGCGTGCAAAGCATTATCGCAATAATCGTTCCACAAATGGTCCACCGATGCTCTGGCTGCTGTCAGGAAATTTCCACAAGATTACAGACAAAACAAATTGGATTATATCCATTAATATGGATTAATTCCATTATCTTTGATCATCCAATATTGCCATACATAAATTGGGTTTTAGGGTTGTATAATGATCACATTCCGGAAGTCTTGCTTCCGGAATGTCTGTTTTGAGATATCCGCTTATTTCGGTAAAAGGATTATCTCCACACCAAAACCTTTTGCTGTATCACTCGGTCGGCCCCGGCCATTCGCACCACATATATACCCGAAGCCGTATTTCCGAGCGGAATGTTGACAGCCCCGCTCCGCCCCCCGATCTTCTCTGTCAGCACCACCTGCCCGCCGGCATTCACAATCTCGACGGTCTGAAAAGGCTCTTCCACAAGCAGATTCATTTCGCTAGTGCTGATCAGCGAAGGCCGCACAAAGAGCTCACCACGGCTCTCAGACCCCCGGTTGACCGTTATTATTCTGGAATACCTGAAACTCTCATCCATGTCCGTCATTTTCAGGCGGTAATAAAGCTCCCCGTTTTCCAAAGTAGCATGTGTAAATGAATACCAGTTACCACTCGCCGCATTAGCTCCCTGAATCGAGCCGATATGCTCGAATTGACGGGCGTCGCGACTGTACTGTATATCGAACGATTTGAAATCCTTCTCCATAGAAGTCTGCCATGCAAGCTGGACGCCTTCCGTACTGGGCGCTCCCGAAAAGTCCACCAGCGTTACGGGAAGCGGATTCTCGGCCTCAATGCGGTAAACAGCTGTGGCTGTAACGGCATAGATCTCGCCCGACTGGTCTTCCCCGATATCTCTCACGCCTGTGAACGTCGACGTTTCATACTCCTTCACAGACCCGTCCGAATTGATTTTATGAATATCGCCCGATCCATAATCCATTCCGATGTAGTAACCCTTCATCACCGGCCAGGCATTACCGCGGTACACCACCCCACCGATTACAGAATTACCCCTCGCTGTGCGCGTCGGGTAAATGTAAACCGGCTTGGTAAAACTCGCCGAATCGGGGCATTCGTTGGTTGCGATGCCAGGTGTGTAACCGTTTCCTTCGAAGCATCGCCAACCGAAATTAGCCCCGGATGCATTACCGGCCGTTACGTAGTTGATTTCCTCCCACGTGTCCTGCCCCACATCGCCAATCCACAAGTCATAGGTCTCACTATCAAAACTCCATCGGAACGGATTTCGCAATCCACGGATAAAGATCTCATTCCCGAAAGGATTGGAAGGCGGTATCACATAAGGAAGCCCGGAACCCAGCGGCGGGTCCACATCCAGCCTCAGTATCTTCCCCAGGAGGCTGGTAGTACTCTGCCCATTTATATTGGGGTCGTAACTGGCCCCACCATCACCGGTAGAGAGGTACAAATAGCCGTCCTCAGGCCCGAAATGCAGCTCTCCTCCATTATGGTTGGTGTTGACCGGATGCGGGATTTTCAGGATCTCCACCCGCGTATTGGCGGGAACGACGTTTCCCAATGGGTTCGCCGACGTGTATCGCGCGAGCACCAGGTCACCGGCGGTGTCGGTATAGTAGGCATAAATAAATCCGTTGGTAAGAAAATTGGGATGGAATGCGATACTTAGCAAACCTCCCTCTCCCGTCTGCGAAACGACCTGCCCACCGCTATTCATATCGAGATACTCGATAGGGGTCGTTAAAGCACCCGAATTGAATACGGTAACAACGCCGGAACGCTCCACAATAAAAATCCGGTTCGAATTATCACCTGCATGCACGAGCTGCATCGCCGAGGTCAACCCACTGATGACGGGCGTCGGGTTAATCTTGATATCAGGAATTTGCGCGGAAATGCGCACAGCGGCGAGAACGAAGCAAAATACCAGGACATGGCCCCGCAGTATTTGATAGTTGTTGATATGTTTCATATTGAATATGGTTAATAAAACAACATTACTTCTACTATAATTGCGAAATC
>DATMSL010000013.1:0-1699 GCA_035565435.1 Dyadobacter sp.
AAGCCCCCTATGACGCGATTATCGTTCCGGGTTTTCCCTACAATGGCGAGAAGTGGGACATGGTGTTGCAACTCCGCATTCACTGGGCTCATTATCTGTATTCGAAAGGTTATACCAAAAATATCATCTTTTCGGGAGGGGCTGTGGCTACTCCTTATATCGAGAGCCGTGTAATGGCCAACTACGCCGAAGCGCTGGGCGTTCCCCGTGAGCATCTGTTTACCGAGGAAAAGGCCGAGCACAGCACGGAGAATGTATATTATTCCTACCGCCTTGCAAACGACTTGGGCTTTTCGAAAATTGCGCTTTCCACCGATCCTATCCAGACGAGTTATATGAGAAAGTTCATCAAAAAGTATGAGCTTCCGATAGGCTTGCTGCCGACAGTGATCGATACGGTCAAAACATTGAATGTATACGAGCCCAAGGCCGACCATAGCAACGCAGTGGTCAAGGAAGGGTTTGTGAAGCTGTCGGACAAGGAAGGTTTTTTCAAGCGCTTCCGCGGCACGATAGGCAAATACATTGTCTGGCATGAAGAAGATCTGAAAAAAGCAAAGTACAGAAGGAGATACAAGGATCGGATGATACCCTCTTCCGAACAATCAGGGAACAATTAAAGCGTACAATGAAAAAAGAATTGTCGGCTATTGAAGCCAAGTATGAAGCACAGAAGATAGCGTTTGGCCCGATGTATTTCCAATCGGTGGTGGCGCTCAGGGACCTGGGCATTTTGCAGTACATCAGCGAAAACCGCAAGGGCGTAAGCATCGCTAATATTATCGAAAATGTGAACGTCTCGGAATACGGCGTGACCCTTTTGCTGGAAGCGGCGGAAATCCTTGGCGTGGTGGAAACAGAAAATGATGTTGTCAGGATCAGCAAAATAGGCTTCTTCCTCTTGAAGGACGAAATGACCCGCGTGAACATGAATTTCATGAAAGACGTGTGCTACCTGGGTGCGAGCCATATGACCGAAAGCATCGTGAATGGCAAGCCCGAAGGCCTGAAAGAGCTGGGTAACTGGCCGACGATCTACGAAGGGCTCTCGATTTTGCCCGAACCTGCTAAAACTTCATGGTTTGAGTTCGACCATTATTATTCCGACAATGCATTTCCTGACGCGCTGAAAATCGTGTTCGCCAAAAAGCCTAAAATGCTTTTTGATATCGGCGGCAACACGGGGAAATGGTCGTTCGCATGCTGTGACCATGATGCCGATGTGAGGATTAAAATACTCGATCTGCCGGTGCAGCTCAATGTAGCTAGGGCCAATGCAACCGAAAGGGGCTTGCTTAACCGGATCGACTTCCACGCGATCAACCTGCTGGATACCACGCAGAAAATACCGCAAGGAGCCGATGTGATCTGGATGAGCCAGTTCCTGGACTGCTTTTCAAAAGAACAGATCGTCGCGATATTGGAGAATGCCTTCCAGGCGGCTTCTGAAAATACCACCGTGTATATTCTGGAACCATTTTTTGATAACCAGAATTATCCTGCTGCACATTATAGTCTTGTGGCGACATCGTTGTATTTCACCATCATGGCCAATGGCAATAGCAAAATGTACAGGATCGGCGTAATGAAAGAGCTGGTATGCCAGGCAGGTTTTGAGGTTGTTAACACTTATCCGCTGATCGGCGACAGTTATCATACGATTCTGGAATGCAGGAAAAAGGCATGATGCCGATCCTTT
>DATMSL010000014.1:0-11148 GCA_035565435.1 Dyadobacter sp.
CCGCTTCTGTTGTCACCCACATCGCGACTTCGGATGCATACAATTTTGCCATCGCTGCGGCCTGGATGTAGTCCTTCCCTTCATCTTTCAGTCGGGCTGCTTTGTAAACAAGTAACCGTGCGGCCTCAATTTTAGTCGCCATTTCCGACAATTTGAACTGGATCGCCTGGTGGTCGGCAATCGGTTTGCCGAATGTCTTCCGCTCCTTGGAATATTTTAAGGAAAGCTCAAAAGCGCCTGCAGCTATGCCCAACGCCTGCGCTGCAATACCGATACGGCCGCCATTCAGCACATTCATTGCGAACTTGAACCCAAAGCCATCGTCCCCGATCCGATTAGACACCGGCACCTTCACATCCGAAAACATCAAAGTATGTGTATCTGAGGCTCTTATACCCATTTTATCTTCCTTACGGCCTACGGCAAAGCCATTCCAGCCCTTCTCCACAATAAAGGCGTTAATACCCTTATGTTTTGCTTCTGGGTGCGTCTGCGCGATCACCAGACAAACCGACGAAGTATTGCCACTGGTGATCCAGTTTTTCGTGCCGTTCAATAAATAATGGTCGCCGTTCAGAAACGCGGTCGTATGCTGGGAAGTAGCGTCCGAACCTGCTTCCGGCTCCGACAGGCAGAATGCACCGATGATCTCACCGGAGGCGAGCCGCGTCAGATATTGCTGCTTCTGCTCCTCCTTACCATATTTTTCGAGCCCCCAGCATACCAGCGAATTATTCACCGACATGATTACCCCGGCCGAGGCGTCTACCTTCGATATTTCTTCCATCGCAAGCACATAGGCAAGCGTATCCATGCCCCCGCCGCCGTATTCGGGCGCCACCATCATGCCCAGAAAGCCCATTTCGGCCATTTTACGTAGCAATGCGGAGTCGAAATGCTGGGCGGTATCTCGTTCGATCACACCGGGTAATAACTCGGATTGTGCAAAATCCCGTGCAGCGGCCTGCACCGCCAGGTGCTCTTCGCTGAGGTTGAAATCCATTCCGGCTAATGGTTGGGAAGCTGACATAGAAGACGTTGATTTTTGAGGATGAAGATTTTCAAAAATAGGATTTACGAAAACGGTATGCAAGCATACAATTTCCTAACCGATTAAAACTTTGGGTTTTGCTGAGCGTTTTGAAGAAAAGTTGTCTTAAGTTTGCGCCCTGATCACGACAGATTACACATGCCCGTTCTTACCGTTTTTTACATTAAGCTGCTCATCAACCTTGCATTGACAATCGGAATCATCTGGACCATCAGCCGTTCGGATCTGTTTTCAAAATGGCAGCGGGAAAACGATAAACTGATCTTCACACTGGGTTTCGTGCTTTTCCGGCTCATTCCCTGGATCGGCATTTTCCTCATCATCAACGAGGAACCACGAGGTGATATCCCTTTCTTTTTTTACAAAGCAGAGGGTGCCAAAGCCGGCGGTTTCGTGTACCGCGATTTCTGGTCGTACCACGCGCCGCTTTACGCCTACATTATCAGCATTCCGGTCTGGATCTGGCATAATGCGCGGGCAATCGTGCTATTCATGGTTCTGATGGAAACCGCCATTCTCTGGCTCACTTACGATACCTACAAAAGCAAAAGCCCGAAAGCGCTGCAACTGGCATCCATTTACTATATGCTTCCGGCCGCATTCATGTATATTCTCGTGGATGGCCAGGAGGAGGTGTGGTTCTGGGGCGCGGCGCTGCTGATCTGGCGCTATACGATTAAAAACAGAAGCAATTACGAGGTAGGAATAGGCCTTTTGTATGCCATGACATTGCTGACGATCAAAGTCACATTCATATTCCTGCTGCCGGCATTGCTCGTAATGGTGAAAAAACCCATTAAAATGCTGCTCGTGATGGCGGCGATCGGACTACCAGCCGTTGGGTTCCTTTATTGGCAGATCGGCGATCTGTTCCTGATGCCGATCCGGCATACGGAGCAGCTAATGACTCCGAATTTGTTCTCGGTGTTAAGGCCATTTGTAGAGATCGTTTTCCATGTGGATGAGAAGAAATCAACCTTAATCAACTGGTTCGGATTATTGTTTACGGTTTTCATCCCGGTTTACATGGCATTCAAAGCGCGTCACAGGCACATTAGCGAAGTGTTGCCCGGTCTTTTCATTGCCTGCTTCGTTTGCATGATGCTCTTCCAGGCGAGCGCGATGGGCGCGTACGTGATCGCGTACCTGATGGCTGTTTTGTTTGAAATCATCGATATCCGCAAGACTGCCCATGTGGTGGTACTGCTCGCATTGAACTGGCTTACGGTCGTGCAGCCGTTTGTGTGGGTGTATATCAAACAGCCAGCGTATACCTCGCTTAGCCTTTTTGCCAATGCTTCCTACCTGTTGGAGTACGTGCTGCAAATCCTGAATGTACTCTGCTTCCTGTGGATTCTCCGCGAAACGTATCGTAAAGTAGTTGATACCCAAACCCTGGCAATGGCATGAATATAGTCCTTGCCAAAACTGCCATCAGCGTTGCCGCATTGTTGGTTACTGCTGCATTGTTGTTTAAAAAAGACGCGCTGACCGACTGGCTGGAAAAAAAATCGGCCAATGCGGTACTGGCCGTCGCCTGGATATTTCTGAGACTGCTACCATTCATCGCAGTGTACCTGGTTGCCAATATGGAACCGACTTCGGATGTGAACGGCTTCTGGGACGAGGGGAGCAAGGCTTCATTGGGACAAGTCGTGTACCGTGACTTTTGGTCGCCCTATTCGCCGCTGTACGCCTATTTCCTCGGCATTTGGCTCAAACTTTGGTACAGTCCGAAAATGATCGTGCTCACGATGGTAGCCATGGATGGCATTGCATTACTGGCTTCCTACCATTTTTTCAGGCCATTCCAGTCGCGGGGTACCTTTCTGTTCCGGGCGCTCATTTACCTGCTATTGCCCGGCTCGCTCGTGCTATGCGTGATAGGCGCGCAGGAGGACGTTTGGATGTGGCTTTTCGTAATCCTCGCGTACCTGCTGCGGGAGCGCACCTTGCGCGTAGAGTGGTATGCTGCCGTTCTGGCCATTGGTTTATTGATGACCAAAGCCATTTTCGTGCTCATCATGGTGCCATTGTTTTTATTGGAAAAACAAAAGGTACGCTTTGTCATTCCAATTGCCATTATCGGCATTATCTCCCTGGCCGTTCTGTATCCGCTCGTCGGGCTGGAATTCATGCAGCCGCTCGATGAAGCCAAAACATTACGTGCGCCGAATATCCCGTCGGTATTGAATCCTTGGTTTTACAATTCTATCGGCGTTGGTGAAAAAATCTGGAATTGGATCGGCCTCGTAGCCTCGGTAGGGCTGGCCTGCATTTCGGCCTGGCGCCTCCGCAATGCCGATTTCCGGGTAATGCTTTCGAAAGTGTGGGTGGTCTTGTATGCTACGATGATGATCGTACAGCAGAGCGCTTACAGCAATTATATCTTCCTCTTCCTGCTCCCGCTGGTGTTCTATGTGATTGACTGGAAGAACAAAACACAGATTACGATCCTTTTCGTATTCAATTTGCTTTGTGTCGTGCATCCTTCGTATTGGTGGCGACTCGGAATGCCGTGCTACATGACGCCTTCAGATCCCACTGCGTCGTCCGAACTGTTTACCGATTACCTCATGCAAACGGCCATTGTGATCCTCACAGGCTATTTCATCTGGCTTGCATTTCCGAAACGAAACGAAGTCACGTCCAGCTAGCACTGGCGAGGAGAACCGTGTTTCTTCGCGGCGCTCATTTCCTGTAACCGCAAGTTTAACTTTCTTTAACGCCCTGCATTCAGCGCCGGTTTTTACATTTGGAAAAACCCAAAAACCGTCCGAATGCAGCTCGTAGACCGGCATACCTTACAGGAACTACAACTCCTGCCCGAAAACAGCCGGACAGCCAGTATTTTTGCCTTCTACAACCATACTGAAACGCTCGGCGGCGGTGATTATCTCAAAAGCATTATCACCAGGCCTAAGGAAACGCACGAAGACATCGTTCGTTTTCAGGACCTGTTAAAGGCCATTGCCCAGCGCCCGACGGCCTGGCAGGTCAACATCGCAAAAGCCTATGCGGCGGCGGCCGAAAGCTATTATGCATTAAGCGTCGCGCATTCGATGTCGCAGGATGCGGTCAAGCATTGGTTTGACACCTGGTTGTATTCGAAGCGGAATAAAGGTGAATACTACCGCATTCAAAGTGGCGTGCTGGCCACTTTGCGGCTGGTGAGGGCGGTTCAATCCACTTTGGACCACCTTGCGGAAGCTGCCATTCCCGAGGAGATTTCCGAAGACATGACCGAACTCCGAAAGTTTGTTTGTTCCCCTCTTTTGTCTGTGTTTTTGAGAAAAAGCGATGGAAAACTATCCAACCGCTCAATCTTCTACCTCGACTATCATTTGCGTGTCAGCCACCAGGACAAATTCCGGCAAATGCTCGACACACTTTACAAGCTGGATGCCTACCTGGCGATTGTCAAAGCAGCCGGACGCCATCAACTTACCTTCCCGGTTTTTGATTTGCATTCCAATAATTTCAATGCCGAAGCGGCCTGGCACCCGCTCATTACCGATGCAATCGCTAACGACCTCGACCTGGGCACCAGCAGGCCTGTCTGCATCCTCACCGGCGCAAATACAAGCGGTAAGACGACTTTTCTCAAAACCTGCGGTATCATTGTTTACCTCGCGCATCTGGGTTGGCCTGTACCCGCGAAATCCCTGCATTTGCCATTTATCGACCGGCTCTTCACGTCTATCCACCTCTCCGACGACCTCGACCAAGGTTTCAGCCATTTTTACAATGAAATGATGCGTATCAAACAGATTTCCGAAGCATTGAGCGGAGGCGAAAAATGCTTTGTGATCGTAGATGAATTATTCCGCGGTACCAATCAGGAGGATGCAATGCACTGTTCGAAAACCGTACTCGATGGCTTTGCAAACTTCGATGGCTCGTGTTTTCTGGTATCAACCCACATTCACGAACTGATCACCCATTACACCGGTCATTCCAAGCTAAACTTCCGATGTTTCCGAACTCATATCAACGACAATCAATTTCAAAACACATTTAAAATAGAAAAAGGAGCGGCATTTGAGAAGGTAGGCAGGCTCATAATGGACCAAACCGGCGTAACCGCATTGCTCCAAAACGCAAAAAGGCCCTCACCGGAATGAGAGCCTTTCGCCAATCAATATTTTAAATGCGTTACTCGATCACATCGAAACCGCAGAATGGCACCAAAACCGCCGGTACCTTCACGGTTCCGTCAGGCTGCTGGTTATTTTCCAGCAATGCAGCCACGATACGCGGCAATGCCAATGCGGAGCCATTCAATGTGTGAAGCAGCTGCGTTTTCTTATCGGCATTCTTGTAACGCAGTTTCAAACGGTTGGCCTGGTAAGTTTCAAAGTTGGAAACTGAGCTACATTCCAGCCACCGCTGCTGCCCTGCCGACCATACTTCGAAATCGTAGGTCAATGCAGATGTGAAACCCATGTCGCCGCCACACAAACGCAGAATGCGGTAAGGCAATTCCAACTTTTCGAGCAGGCTCTTTACGTGTTCCACCATTTCGTCGAGCGCTTTGTAAGACTCCTCCGGCTTGTTGATTTGCACAATTTCGACCTTATCAAACTGGTGCAAACGGTTCAACCCGCGTACGTGTGCGCCCCAGCTGCCCGCCTCGCGACGGAAGCACGGCGTAAATGCCACGTTTTTCACGGGCAATTCGCTTTCAGCCACGATTACATCGCGGTAGAGGTTGGTAACAGGTACTTCTGCCGTAGGAATCAGGTACAGATCGTCCACGGTAGCGTGGTACATCTGGCCTTCCTTGTCTGGTAATTGCCCGGTCGCGAAGCCTGAATCTGCATTCACCACAATCGGCGGCTGTACCTCAGTATAACCTGCATTACCTGCCTCGCTGAGGAAGAATGCGATCATAGCACGCTGCAAACGGGCGGCTTTGCCTTTGTACACAGGAAAACCCGCGCCGGCAATTTTGTTACCGAGCTCAAAGTCAATGATTGGCGCCTGGTTACCGCCCAGTTTTTTGATCAAATCCCAGTGCGGCAATGCGCCTTCGTGCAATGTTGGCTTGGTACCGGCTTCGAGCACGGTCACATTATCCTCGGCGGTCCGGCCTTCTGGAACGCTCTCGTGCGGGAGGTTCGGCAGCTTCACCAGCTCTTGCAGCAGGCTTTCCTCGAATGCTTTATGCTCCTCTTCCAATGCTTTGGAACGCTCTTTCAATGCGGCGGTATCGGCTTTGGCGGCTTCTGCCTCGGCTTTCTGCCCCGCTTTCATCAATGCTCCGATTTCCTTTGCCTTGTTGTTGGATGCGGCCAGCACATCGTCCAAGTCCTGCTGGACCTGGCGGCGCTTGCCATCGAGCTCGATAATGCGGTCTACCGCCTGCTCGGCATCCTTGAAATGCTTTTTAGTCAATCCCGCGATGGTCAGTTCCCGGTTTTCGCGGATAAAATTGGTTTGTAACATGAGGCTGTCGGCTGTCGGCTTTCGGCGATCAGCTTTTTAGTATTTGAATGTTTTCAGCTCAGGGAGCAGTGAAAATGTCCTTCATCGCATCCTCGTAAAAGAACAGGCGCTCGTTGAGGACATTCAATGCTTCCGCTTTGTATTTTGAATGGATCAGCAGTGATAGGTTATGCTCCGAGGCACCGTACGAAATCATTCGTATTGGGATGTTTTTCATCGCGTCAAGCACTTTCAGGGCGATACCCTCTTTGTCGGCGCTGAAATTCCCAACGATACAAATGATGTTCTGATCGCGGTCATGCTCCTCCAAATCAGCAAATTCACGCAGTTCGGCACTGATCTGTTCTAAGTTTTCGGAATTATCGATCGTTACCGACACCGATACTTCGGATGTCGTGATCATATCCACCGGTGTTTTATATTTTTCGAAGATCTCAAACACCCTGCGCAGGAAGCCATAGGCATTCAGCATACGGGTCGAGTGAATGTAAATCGCCGTGATATTGTCTTTCGCAGCAATGGCCTTGATGTCGCGGTCGGAAGTCTGGGTCGCGATAAGCGTTCCGGGAGCTTCCGGCTGCATGGTGTTTTTCAAACGAACCGGTACACCGCGCAGTTTGGCAGGGGTAATGGTGCTTGGGTGCAGGATTTTCGCACCGAAGTATGCCAATTCGGCCGCCTCTTCGAACGTCAGCTCGCGGATCGGGAAGGTACGCTTCACAATGCGCGGGTCGTTGTTATGCATTCCGTCGATGTCGGTCCAGATCTGGATTTCGTCCGCACGGATCGCACCGCCGATCAATGAAGCCGTGTAATCCGAGCCACCTCTTTTCAGGTTATCCACTTCCTCGCGCGGGTTGCGGCAAATGAAGCCCTGGGTAACGATCGTCTGCTTGTCGGTATATTGATTCAAAATCGTCACCAGTTTCTCTTCGATCGTCGCCAGTTCAGGCTCGCCGTCGGCGTCAATACGCATGAAATCCAATGCGGGCAGCAATACCGAGCTTTCCCCTTTTTCTTCCAGATATGCCTGGAACATTTTGGTACTCAATATTTCACCTTCCGCAACGAGTTCTTTCTCCTGCTTGATGGTGAAAGGCTTCACGCTTACCACGGACTTGATAAACCCGAATTCAGAATCCACGATCTGCTGACCAGCCGTAAGCCCCTCAGGTGTAGAGTACAACTCTTTGATAAACAGATCGTAATGATTTTTCAACTCTTCAATCAAAGCCGCAGCCCTGGCATCGTCATACGATTTGGCCGCTTCTCCGATAGCGATCAGCGCATTGGTAGAACCGGACAAAGCCGACAATACCACAATTTTACGATTAGGATCATTGTTGAGGAGTTCGCGGATTGAGTGCATACGCTCAGGCTTCCCTACCGAAGTACCGCCAAATTTCCAGACTTGCATAGTAATTATGAATGATTGAATGATTGAATGATTTTGCTAAAGGGTCAAGAGGTGGTCAGGAATAGTCAGGTGTTGTCATTGGTTGTCATGAGTTGTCAAGTATGGTCATTGGTTGTTTTAATAAAATACTATTAATGACCATCCCTGACAACTCATGACCACACTTGACTATACTTAACCACACCTGACAACTCCTGACTACAACTGACAATACTTGACTACAACTGACCGTTAGCGACCTGCGCTTTAAGCCCGATCATCTTGATCGCCGTAATGGCCGCCTCGTCGCCCTTGTTGCCATGCACACCGCCGGACCGTTCCAGCGCCTGTTCCATATTATTAGGAGTCAGTACGCCGAAGATGACCGGTTTGTCGTATTTCAGGCTCACGTTGGTGATACCTTGTGCTACCGCGTGGTTAATGTAATCGTTATGCTTGGTTTCGCCCTGGATTACTACGCCCAATGCGATTACCGCATCGATATCGGTGCGTTGGGCGAACCATTGAGAGGCCATCGTGAGCTCGAAACTGCCTGGTACATTACCTTTGACGATATTCGCAGGCAGCGCCCCGTAGGTAATGAGGGTTTGATACGCCCCTTCAAACAGTTTCCCGGTCACCTCGCTGTTCCATTCGGCCACAACGATCGCGAATTTTTTATTACTGATATCCGGAAGTCCTTCCGTTGTGAATACACTTAGGTTTTTATCGGCGCTCGACATTGATTTTCAAGGGGTTTATGAAAAACAGGTATGATTTAAAATTTTGGATTAAATGAATAAAAAAAGGATAAAACCGTAGTCGGCTTTATCCTTTTTCAGAAACAGAATGGTTAACCATTATTTGCCGACCTGTCCCTCTAATAATCCCATATATTTCTTAGCGTTCACCACTTCCGAGGAAAGTGGGAACTCGTCCACAACACGTTTATAGGTAGCAACCGCGTCAGCGGGCTGGTTAGCCTTCTCCTGAGCGAGTGCCAGTTTCATCAGATAAACGGGTGTAAAATATTCGTTCTTCTCATAGTCAGCAGCTTTCTGATAGTATGAGATAGCCTCAGCGGCTTGATTTTTTTCGAGATAAGCGTCACCGATCAGTGATTGAGCACGTGCGTGGATCAACAGATCGGAAGAGCTGAATGATTGCAGACGGCTGATAGCCTCGTCGTATTTGCCTTGTTTCAGCAAAGCCACACCTGCGTAGAAACTTGCGAGGTTGCTGGCGTCGGTTCCTTTGTAATTGTCAGCGATAGACAAAAGGCCTTCGTTACCACCGGCTCCGTTCAATGCTTTTTGCAATGAATCGGCTTCAAAATCGTACACGACACTGGCAAGTGCATTCTGGGCAGTGCCTTCCTGACCATCTATGTAAAAACGGTAACCCGCGAAACCAGCAATAGCAACCACAACCGCCACCCCGATTCCAAGAACAACCTTGCGATTTTTAAGGAAAAAAACCTCAGCTTTATTGATCTGGCCTGCTAATGCCTCCGGAGATTCAATGATTTCAATCCCGGATTCGCCCGTATTTTTCTTGCTCATATCAAATAATTCGATTTTGGAGTGCAAAGTTATGAAAAACTTGTTAAGTCAAAACAAGTTAGGTCACAATTCTTTAAGTTATATATTTCCCGCCAACCGTTAGTTAACGAAAGGCTTACGGTGACAAATGCATTTCAGGCCGTTCGATTTGTAACTCAATCTATTATGCCATCCCGAAAACAAAAACTGCGCGGTAACAGTGTCACCGCGCAGCATTTTTTATTACTATTTTATATTAATACAATGGATATTGTTTCATCCATTCGTTCACTTCTGTTTTCACAGCAGCGATTTTCGCGTCGTTGTCGTTGTTAACCAGAACGGTATCAACGAGGTCAACGATACGCTCCATATCTGCCTCAACCAACCCGCGGGTAGTCATCGCGGCAGTACCTACACGCATACCTGAGGTTACCATCGGCGATTTGTCGTCGAAAGGCACCATGTTTTTGTTGATGGTGATGTCCGCTTTGATCAATGTATTTTCAGCCAATTTACCGGTCAAACCTGATTCTACACCATTTTTAGTGCGCAGGTCGATCAGCATCAGGTGGTTGTCGGTACCGCCTGAGATAATGCGGTAGCCTTTATCAACAAATGCCTTAGCCATTGCCTGGGCATTTTTAGCAACCTGGGTAGCGTAGTTGTAATATCCTTCGCTCAATGCTTCACCGAATGCAACGGCTTTTGCAGCGATAATGTGCTCCAAAGGTCCGCCTTGTGTGCCCGGGAATACACCCGAATCGAGCAATGACGACATGGTACGCAGCGCGCCTTTCGGAGTTTTGATACCGAATGGGTTTTCGAAATCGTTGCGCATCATGATCACACCGCCGCGTGGGCCGCGAAGTGTCTTGTGAGTTGTAGTAGTAACAATGTGGCAGTGATCGAACGGATCTTTCAAAAGACCTTTCGCGATCAAACCGGCAGGGTGGGAAATATCAGCCATCAGCAATGCACCGATTTTGTCGGCTACCGCGCGAAGACGCTCGTAATCCCAGTCACGGCTGTATGCAGACGCACCGCAGATCAAAAGTTTCGGACGCTCTTTCAACGCAGTTTCCTCCACTTTATCCCAGTCGATCAGACCGGTTTCCGCTTCTACACCATAAAATACAGGCTGGAAATATTTACCAGAAATGTTTACAGGAGAGCCATGTGTGAGGTGACCTCCGTGGGCGAGGTTGAAACCCATGATCTTGTCGCCGGGGTTCAAGCAGGCAAGGAAAACGGCCGTATTGGCTTGTGCTCCCGAATGTGGCTGTACGTTAGCCCAGGTAGCACCGAAAAGTTCTTTCAAACGGTCGATCGCGATCTGTTCGATTTCGTCGACCACTTCGCAACCGCCGTAGTAGCGCTTGCCCGGAAGGCCTTCCGCATATTTGTTGGTCAATACACTGCCTGACGCCTCCATCACCTGGCGTGACGTGAAGTTTTCAGATGCGATCAGTTCGATACCAGACTCCTGGCGATGTTTTTCTCTGTTGATCAGATCAAAAATGGCGGTGTCGCGTTCAACGCTGGTGAGTGTAGACATGGGATTTGTCAGAAAAAATGGTGTGATACTCGTGGAATAAGCCGCAAAAATACAAGCAATTATTTTGGAATAAAATATTAACACTTACTTTATATTTAAAGTGCGAACCGGCTGGTGAGCTCAATGCGGGCGGATAGCCCATAGCGGAGATCGG
>DATMSL010000015.1:0-9426 GCA_035565435.1 Dyadobacter sp.
ACATCCTCGCGGT
Source organism: Dyadobacter sp. (assembly GCA_035565435.1). Taxonomy (GTDB): domain Bacteria; phylum Bacteroidota; class Bacteroidia; order Cytophagales; family Spirosomataceae; genus Dyadobacter. The sequence continues at coordinate 14 of DATMSL010000015.1, forward strand.
TTTCTGTAAGAATAAATTCCGCCGTAGGAAGCTGTTTTTCAGCGTAGAATTGCTTTTGAATGCGTTTGTCCTGTATCTGCCGGATCACCGAAGGCTGAGGGTAGACCTTTTTACCTTCCTTTTCCAACGCCTCGAGCGCCTCCACATTTACCTTTTCTATTTCGATGGTAATGACGTCGAGGTCTTTGCCAAAGTTGTATACGGTGTCAAAATCTTGTAGCGATCCCTGCGTAAAGTGGGGCGCTATTTTCCGGCACGGTGCTTCGGCGTCCGGGTCGAGTACATGGATATCGAGGTTCCAATCCACAGCAGCTTGGAGCAGCATAAGTCCCAGCTGCCCGCCACCAAGGATTCCTATTCGGGATGAAAGCATTTATGAAATGATATTTTCCCGCAAAATTGGTTTAAAAACCTGTGAGATGAAAGGGATGTTGTTAAATCTCGGTCAGCAATAGTCAGAAGGTCAGGTATTGGCTTTCTAAAAATGCGGTTACTGTAACGCGTTCGACACTTTTAGACCTGCAATCATTCTAAAATCTTTCAGGTTTGCCGTGCGCAGTTCGAGATTGTAAACGAGTGCCGTCGCCGCGATTAATGCATCCGAAGCAGTTACCGAGTGTGACAATGCGAAACTGTGACCGATTTGCATCGCTGCCTGGGCAATGACTTCATTAATTTCAAGATGATTGAAGCCATTCAAGAGACTCTTGATCTTGGCAAGCTCCGCTTTGTTGAGGCAGCCATTGTAAAGTTCCAGCACAATTACCGTGTTGACCGCAAAGCACGGCTTGCCCGTACAGTTGATAAATTCATTAGCGGGCTGCTTTCCCCTCAGGTAATCAATAAGGATATTCGTATCCAGTAAAAGCATCCTAGCATCTGAAATCCCGACGGATTCTTCTTACATATTCCGCGGAATCCGAAACGTATGAAAAGGGCTTTACATTGGGATCATTGGCCATGGCCTCTTCTTCGGGCGTAAGGTCCTCACAAATCACGCGCCCGTGTTTCGTGGGGTCAAGGCGGGCATAAGTGAAACCGGGTTCGTTGAATTGGCGAACCTGCGTTTCTTCAAGATCAGGATAAGACGACTCAACGATATTGCCGTGTTTTCTGACGGATTTGTTTTGATAAGGCGTTTTCATAGTGGTGCACTTTTGATTTTTACAAATTTACACATTGCCCCGCGGAGGGAAAAACCGCTAAATCGTCACACGATAATTACTATTTCATAAATCTGATCAGCCCAATTTCCACAAGCAGAAAGAACAACGCGGCGTAAAGGAAAAACTTCCACAAGTTAGTCCCCATATTCTGCTGCTGGAATGCAGTGGAGAATGCGTCGTCGTCGATACGGTCGAAGACCTGGATGTTCTTTTTACCGGAAAATGCAGCCCGCAGCTCGTCGGGAGAGTAGTATTGCAGTTTAGATTCGGCGTGGTTGTGGTTGAGGGCGATGATCTGTTCGGTTTTGTTGTCGAGGATCAGTTCGAAATAGCCGGCGGTGAGTCCGTCGGCGGCTTGGTCACCCTGGGGAATTTGGAGCAAAAGCTGGTTACCTGCCACGCGCTGCACGGGAATAATTTCGGTTTTATTCCGTCTCAGTTTGTAAACAGAGTTGGGCTTTGGTTTATCGATTGTGAGGCTGATCGGATTTTCATCGAATGTAAACGAAGTGCGCTGCTGCCGGACGCTCGAAGCGGCGATTTTGTACATCACCGGCACAAATATGGCATGCTGGGCTACATTCCCGTTTTCCTGATTCAAAGGCGCGGCGAACAGGTAGGTTTTGCCCGAGCCCGCCAGTACCTGGTTAAGATAAGTCTGTCCGTTGCGCAGCGTGAGCAGCTGTTGTCCAGCGCTCGCCCAGCTCCAAACAGGCAATACATTGGGCAGGTTAAGGTTCATTTCCTGGCGCATCGATTCCTCGAAAACATCGCTGAAAAACGGATTATTGCGGTCAGGCACGGCGAGTGTGAGCGGAGCCAGCGCTTTTTCCGAAGTGATACCGTTAATGCTTAGTGCGCTAAGGAAACGTCCATAACTGTCCGCCGCCGGTGCAGCGGGAGGGATGATCGCCAGACTGCCGCCTTGCCGTACAAAATCCTGCAAATCCTGCGGCAGGGTGCCCGAGAGCTGCGTGACGCCTTCCAGCACCACCAGGTCCGAGTTTTTGATCAGGCCCGGATCCACATTCTGCGCACTGTAACTTTGGAGCGTAAAAAGACTATCGTTCGCGTAAACGTTCTCGATGTAATTTCCTTCCGGTTTTTGCCCATACACATGCAGCACGCGAATCAGCGGTGATGCATTCAGTACAAAATAGTAGTCGTTATCAAAAGTGACCGGGAAGTCGTCGAATGTAATTTGCCCTTTTTTGTATCCTTTCCCTTTCAGATTGAAGTTAAACTTCGCCGTAGCGCTCCCGTTGGCAGGTACATTGACAGAAGCGGTCGATGCCTGAGTATTATCAAGGCTAAGCCTGAGTACCACATTCCGCGCCTCGCGGTTGCCGGAGTTGCTCACTTTTACAAATAATACATTGTTTTGCAGCTCACGGATAAAAGGCGTATTCAGCCAGGCGGAGTCAACAAATACATTCTTTTCAGCTTCTGCCTGCACCGGCACGAGGAAAATCTGGTTAGTCGAATCGGTTTGAATCGCCGAAAGGTCGCCGACAGTGCTCTTCTGGAAATCCGAAAACCAGAAAAGCTGATTTTTACCCGTTTGAGAATGACGGGCCATGAGATTTTCCTGGCGCTTGTACACCTGTTCGAGCGTGCGCGGTGTGCCTGAAAGCCCGATGGTAGTAAGGCGGTCGCGCAGCTTTTCGGCAGGGTAGAGGCCCTGCTCCTGGGCCGAAAAATCGTTGGTGACCAGTTGCAGCGAGGTCGCGTTTTTGAATAATCCTAATAAATCACCTAACCGGCCGGTGGCAATATCGAGGTACCGCTTGTTATTCAGCTCGCTTTCCATGCTCAGCGAATTATCCAGATACAGGCTGGTAATGCCCCGTCTGTCGACCGCCACATTACTTTCGGCCGGGATGAATGGTTGTGAGAATGCGAATGCAAGGCAGGCGATAGCCAGTATCCGCGCCGCCATTACGAGCCAGTGTTTGATCTGCCGGATGGACTTCGTTTGCGTTTCAACCGCCTTCAGAAATGCGACATTGGTAAAGTACACCCTTTTGGTCCGCCTGAAATTGAAAATGTGTACGGCAATCGGAACCGATATCGCCAGCAAACCCCACAGGAAGGACGGAAAAAGGAAACTCATGTAGCTTAGGATAGTCTTTTATCAATGATCAGTTGCCGAATATGGCTTCAAAACGGCACTTTTCAAATGTTCAACGCAGTTAGTAAAGACAAATTACACCAAATTCTCATAACAGTTTTTTATTTGAGAACCTTTCTCATATCTCGGGCGCTTTTTTCTAACTTTGCACTTCATTTTGCCCGGACCACGTTTTTAAGCGGCCGTCGCAGAGGGAGAAGATCGTTAATTTAAACAGAGTTATGGCCAAAGTTTCGGTAAACAAACACCAGCCCGTCTATCAAATGCCTACGAACCCGGCTGCGGTTCGTACCAAGAAGTACGCCTTACCTACCCAAAAATACATTTCGTTGGCCATGCGTTATTTTTTCAAGACGCAGCTCAAATGGGTACTGGTACCCGTGGCCCTGATCCTGATCAACGCGGTGATTAGCCTCACAGGCATTTATCCCAATTTGTGGATTTACATCACTGTTGTGGTTGCTTCTATCCTTTACGTGCTGTTCTGGCTGATCCAGTTCACCGGCATCACGCAGCTCGCACAGTATAAGCCGATGTTTGAGAAGTTCTCTTATGAGATCGACAACCGTCAGATTCTCATGAAGCTCAACCAGAAAGAAGGAAGCGTAATGAAATGGGAGCAGATCCTGGATGGCTATAAGGACAAGGACGCTTATGTACTGGTTATCTCAAAAGGACAATTTTTACATCTGCCTTTCACTATTTTCACTTCCGAGCACGATATCAAGGTTTTCGAGCGGATTTTGAAGCAAAAGGAAATATTGAAAGCCTGATCGAGGACATTCATAAAAAAAGTCCGGCTGAAAAGTCGGGTTTTTTTGTGGGCTATTTGATGCTCGCCTCGTGGTGATGCTTGGTAAAATTTTTTTCCCCGGCTGTGACCGCGACTGCCAGGTGATTGTTCAGCGGCGGGATCGGGCAGTTGTAGCCCGTACTGTATGCACAATAGGGGTTGTATGCTTTGTTGAAGTCGAGCACACAGGTTCCGTCTTTCAGATCAGTCGTTTTCAGGTCGAGGTAGCGGCCGCCTCCGTAAGTTTCAGAGCCGTTGGTCTTGTCTTTAAAGGGGACAAAAAGATAATCCTTGTATTTGGCAAGTTGTTGCAGGCTGAGGCTGCGGTACACTGTCAGTTTTTGCCTCCGGCCATTTACCTTGAATTTCAATACCCCGTATTTGACGTAGGTCTTGTTCATTCCGCTGTAAGTCGGCATTTCGAAGGACTTGCCTTTGGCTTTTTCAAAATGAGCCACCACGCGGTAGGTGGAATCGGGCTCATAGAACTGCAAATACGACAAATCCGCTGCTTTGAGCGGTGAGTTTTCCGAGTGGAGAAACTCCTCCTTGTAATGATTTCTGTACTGATTAGTCTCTTCGGTAAAAGTTTGTGCTTGTGATCCAAACGCCGCGACCAGAACTGTAAACAGTGTGCTAAAAACAACTTTCATACGATAGGGAAAAAAGAAATCCGGTAATTTTTACCGGATTTTATAAAAATTATTCCAAAAACCCAAAAGCGCGGGAACTTTTTCCTTATTGAACCGAAATTTTCTTCACTTTCGATTCGTCGATGTTGAATGCTTTCACCACCGCTTCATAGCTGTTCAGATCTACTTCTGCATTGGTACGTTGCAGGAATTCGGCAGGGATTACCACCACGCGGAACTCGAAGCCTTCGGTCCAGTCGGTTGCAAGTTGGGACCGTTGTACATTTGAGTCTAAGAAAATCTCCATATCCTTATCAGTGCGGTTGAAACTATAAGTTACGATGAGACCGTTGTTGCCGAATGCTGTTTGCGGTAGCGGCTGGTATGCTTTGAGGCCACCCTGGTCGGCCCAACGCACATACACCAGCACGGCGTCGGAAGGCAGGACTTCAATGTTTTCCTGGGCGAAATTGAGGATGAAGCCCCAATTATTGGCGGAAGTAAAATCTACATTGGTGATGTCGAAGGTCTGGCCCAGTACGTCGCCTCCTTGGGGTCCTGGATCACCTTTCGGGCCGCGGCAGCTTTGGAATAATGCAAGGACAGCAAGTAACAGCAGGGGCAAGAGTTTTCTGTTCATGACTTGTGAGTTGAGAAAATGAGAAATCTGTTAAAAATTTGTGATTAGATGATGATGCAATTATAAAGTTTAAATCCCGGACGGGCATTAACCTTTGTTAACTAAAAAATGCCGTACCACACATCACAGGGAGGCACATACTGGAACAGAGGACGGTAAGTAATTATTGTGTTTTTAATGCAAGGATTGTTTGCGTAGATATCGTTTGCATGCTACTTTTCCCGGAAACAACGATTTAGGATCAACATTAAAAGGAACAACGATGATTAACCGTAAAGCAACAGCCATTTGGAAAGGTACCGGAAAAGAGGGTACAGGTACGATCAGCACGCAGAGCACAGTCCTGGAAAATACCCAGTACTCTTTCAATACCCGTTTCGCAGATGGTAAGGGCACAAACCCCGAAGAACTGATTGCCGCTGCGCACGCCGGATGTTTTGCCATGAAGCTGAGCTTCGAACTGAACGCAGCCGGTTTCACTGCTGACGAGCTGAATGCTACCGCTACTGTTTCGCTGGACCCGGCAAAAGGTCAGGTTGTTAAAAGCGCAATCGACTTGAAAGCACAGGTTCCGGGTATCAGCGCCGAGCAGTTTGCACAGGTTGCCGACAAAGCAAAAAAGGAATGCCCTATTTCTCAGCTGCTCAATGCGGAAATCACATTGAATGCAGAGCTGTTATAAGCTAATAACCGTTTGACGGTTTGACTAGATCGCCATGCTGCTTGCGGTGTGGCGATTTTTTTTAGTCAATAAATAGGTCGCTCGCTATGCGGTCGGCGAAGAGCTTGCCGGCCTCGGTAAGTACTAATATCCCCGAATCCTCTCTGATCCAGCCTTTGCGGACCATTCGTTCTAATTCACCTTTGGCTTGCACTCCGAATTCCCCGGCCGAAAGGGTTTCCAGTTTTTGTAGTTCAACGCCCCATTTCGTGCGCAGGCCGGTTAGCAGGTATTCATTGGTCTGGTCGGCAGCAGAAAGTGTTTCAATAGTCGAAGGAATGACGTCTTTTTGAATTGCTTCCAGGTATTTGGCATTATTGGAAATATTGTACTCGCGGCTTGTGCCATTGTAGGAGTGCGCGCTCGGGCCTACACCCAGGTAGGAATGCTGTTTCCAATAGGAACTGTTGTGGTTGCTGTGAAGGCCGTTCCGGGCAAAATTGGATATCTCATATTGCTCGTAACCATTTTCACGCAGCGAACTGACGAGTATTTCAAATTGCTGCGCCGCATATTCTTCCTCGATCGGTTTGATCTTCTTCTTTTTCAGCCAGCTTCCAAACGCCGTTTGCGGCTCAATGGTGAGGCAGTAGGCCGAAATATGCGGGACATTTAATGTAAATGCCTTGGATAAATCACGCAGCAATATATCGTGATTCTCCGCGGGTATCGCGTAAATGAGGTCGATGGAAATATTGTCGATACCAGCCTGCTGCGCCAGTCTTACGCATTGCTCGGCTTCGACCGCAGAATGCGCACGGTTCATAAAGCGCAAATGCGGCTCATGAAACGACTGGATACCGATGCTAAGGCGGTTAATACCCGCTTGGGAAAACATTTTTAGGCTGGCCGCATTCAGATCATCCGGATTTGCTTCCAGGGTGATCTCAGCACCGGCCGCCACCCGGAAATGCTTGTGAATGGTTTCTAGCAGGAAATCCAGCTCCGGTTCATCGAGCATCGACGGCGTGCCTCCGCCGAAGTAAATGGTCTCCATATCCCCGTCCGGCAAATACGATTTCCTCAAAACAATTTCCCGCGCAATGGCCTCCACTACGGCACCTTTGTTGGTGGTGGTAGTGCTGAAATGGAAATCGCAATAATGGCAAGCCTGTTTGCAAAAGGGGATATGGATATATAAATGCATTATTTTGAGTTTTTCTGCCACTCCCAGCCGACCTTCACGCCGGCCCAGAGGTTATTTTTCGGCGCGCCGTTGTAATAACGGTTCCCGAATGCGTTGAGGTCGTAACCAAGGCTGTAAATACCCGCATTGACTTTTTCTGCGGATGCCGACAGTTCGCTATAAAAATGTTGCCCCCAGCTTTTCTTCCAGCTCACGCGCGCCATAAATTGGTTGTAGGCTGTGTTTTTGACCGTGTTCGCATCATTCAGATAAAACGAGTCGCCATGCTGGTAAGTCAGGAATGCCGAAATGCCGTATTTGAGCAGCACATCCAGACCCGTCGACTGTGAGAAACGTGGAATGCCCGGGATGAGTTTCCCGCTCAGATCTGCGTCGGCCTGCCGGAATTCTTCATAGGTGTATTTGGTGTAAGTACCCGTATTCCAGAGTTTGAGCATAACCGGCAGCTTTGGATCGGATAGGATGTCCCAATTGACGCTCCATTCCACGCCGTTCTGTTTGGTTTTTCCAGCGTTGACAAAATACTCGGCTCCCGCTTCGTCAAGCCGGCGCACGATCGCATTGCGCAGCCCGAAATGGTACAGACTAATTTCTCCTGAAATGACTTTTCCGACTTTGCGGATGCCGATTTCAGTGTTGTTACCTTTTTCAGCTTCCAGGTCCTTGCGGAAACCGCCTGCCGAAGGCCGCACTTCCTGCAGGGTAGGAGGCGAGAACCCGCCACTGTACGAGGCGGTAACCGACCAGTTGCCGGCAATTACCTTATTGGCCGCAAAGCGGGGAATGAATATGCCATCGAAAGTCTTTTGATCTTCGTTGAATGGGAGCGGGAAGTAGCGTTCATATTTGTATTTCGAAGTATTGTAGCTTAAACCTGCGCTCAGAGTCAGGTCGGTAAGCAAAGTTGCTTCCAGCTGGCTGAAAACTGATAGGTTGGCCGTGCGGATGTCTTCGACGGTCTGCTGTTTGTCGGCAACGCCGCCTTTGTTGTCGTAGTTGCGCTGTGCCGATTTGCTATACTGCCATTCGAAACCGCTGGTCCAGTTGGTTTTTATATTGCCCCATTCCGATTTGTTTTGCCAGATGTTCCGTCCTCCGATACCGTTTTCATCTCTTTTCTCGAAGTTGGAAATAAACGGGTTGGCAAAATCGGTGAAAGTCAGGTACAATGCGGTGGACTGGGTCCATTTGTCTGAAAGTGGCAATATATAATTGCCGCCCAGTAATGCGAGTCTGGTATAGATAGCTGCCTTTTGTGCCTCGCTGCCGGGCACCGTCGCCGTTGACTGGCGGGCGAGTTTGGGGTCTGTCTGATATTGGGCAAGGTTAATGCCTCCGGGGGTCTGGTAATACAAATCCGAATACATTCCCAGCAATGAAAGCGTACCCTTTTCGCCAATGCTCGAACTGGACGTAAACCGGATCGCATCGCGTACCATGCCGCTGTGGTTGCGGTAGCCGTCCTGCTCGCTATGGCCGTATTGAACGGAAATATCACCGATCTGCAAGGTTGAATTGCGGCTTTGGAAACCATATTTGCCAAAGCTCACACTCTGCTCCACACGGTTCTGGAATTCATTGTCGGGGCGGCTTTGCATAAGTACCACACCTCCGGTACCGGCGCCATAAATGCTGCTGCCCGGCCCTTTGATCACCTCCATGCTTTGAATAGCGCCATAATCAATCGAGTTCAACGGCGTATTACCACTCGCATCGGTGAACGGAATGCCATTCCAGTAAAACTTTACGTTGCGTACACCAAATGGGGAACGTATCAGGCTCCCACGTACTGAGAACCGGTAGCTGCCCGGCGAGCGTTCTTCCATGCGCACACCCGGTATCGTGTTGACTGCGTTGGCCCAGGTATAATTGGAAAACCGGCCCAACGAGCGCGGTGTAAGCATTCCTACGGTTGCAGTAGTGGTAAGCGGATCTTTTTCGGATTCAAATGCGTGCACGGTTACCTCGCGCAGGTCGCGCGCTTGCAGGGAGTCACTTTGGGCCAGCACCGGCCCGGAATCGTGAAAAATAAGGAGAGCAGCAAGAGCACCGGTAATAGAGATTTTGAGCATACAGGTTTAGGAGTATATTAATAAAATGCAAAGCTGATCATAAATGCCAACAGTTTCAATACTTCACCTTTCGCTTAACTGCGCAGTCTGATGCGAAGTTCAACGACTTCC
>DATMSL010000016.1:0-10872 GCA_035565435.1 Dyadobacter sp.
GTCGGTCGGGCTTGCGCCTGGTCTTGGGAAGAGGGCCACGATGCGGTAGGAGTAGGAGACGCCGGGACGGAGTCCTTCGCCGCCGTTGTTGTCCAGAAATGTGGTCTGGTTAATATCGACCCTTCCGATTTCTTCATAACCCGATCCGGCAGGAATGCCTGGCTTACACACATCCTCTTCCAGCTCCGTACATTTTTCAGCGCGGTAGATAGCAATTTTGGCCCCTGTGACCTGGCATTTATAAGCATCCCAATTGAGACGGTAAGCGGTTCCGGTAGGATCGGAAACGGCTGTGCCCTTTAATCCCGTAGGTTTCGGTCCGTAGACCCGGATATTAAATGATGTCATATCGGCGAGCTTCCTGAATAGAGAGGGATTTGGGTAAGTGGGAGGCGGGCCGTCTTCGACCTTGAATAGCACGCCGTAAGGGCCCATTCGAATATGGTCACAGGATGTCTGCCACAAGAATGTTCCGGTTACGCTGCCCTGAGCGCCTTGATTGGCCACTGTGAAAGTGGCCAGCGGAGGTTTGACTAATGTAGCATCATACGTACCGCTCGCGGACGTTAATGTCAGTTTGTCGCCGTTTTTATCGGTCGCGACGACCTTTTGGTTAATCAGCGTTCCTGCTTCGACGCAAATATCCTTTAACGGAGTCAAAACAGGCCGATCGTTTCGGGCGTCGTCGACGATGATCTGCATGTCTCGAACGATCTGGCCTATCGGTACGCCGTCGCGCCATTCCTCCACAATGAATGCAATATTATAGTAGCCTTTGGTGACGGGTGCATCCCATATGATGTCGCCGGTTACAGGGTTAAGGCTGAATGTCGCGGGCGTAGCACCAGATTCGGTCTGGCCGGGGGGTGTAACGGTGTTTGGGTCCTGATATTCGAGGTCCATACCCATGCCATTAGCTCCCCTTTGTTGAGGGACGTACATCCGGTAAGAGATGCTGTCGCCGTCCGCATCGAATGCAGCAGGATTATGGATGTACCGCTGGCCCACCGCCGCGAGGTCGATAGGAGCGTTACGGAGGACAGGCGTCCGGTTCAAACCGAAAGCGGCATTGATTTCCAGGGTGGTACTAACATAAAAATTAAGGCTTTTAGTGGGCTTCGGCCCGATATTCAGTACATTCTCGTTGCGCGCATCCTCTTCGATTGAAATGCGGTAGGCGCCTACTGACGGAAATGTGTAAATGACTTTGTAGACGTTCTGAGTGGTATTGTTGCCGATATCAACGATTGGGAGAATCCTGGGGGCCTCTGCGAACTTAGGTTCCCCGGTGCCTTTCGCATTGTTGATCGTAAAAATGACCGAGGTTTGCAGTTTGGCGGCTTCTGGTCCGCTGACTATATCGAAATACGCCGTCAGTTTGATTTCGTAGGTAGGCGAAGTAAGCGATAACCTTGTCGCCGTGATTTCGCCTGCGCGAAAGTGTGTGGCGAAAGCCTGGCCGAACGGCACTGTCAGCATCAGGATTACAATCAAAATCCGGAAAAATAGAGGTCTGGGCATGGGTAGGTTCGTTGGTCGTTCGGCTATGTACCAACTCAACGAAACACGTGTTTGAAAATGTGTGCTATTCGGTTACAAAATAGTTGGAAAGAATGCCCTGAGCCCTTCGCACTGAGGGGCTTGCTTTTTTAAAGACTAATCAGTCTAAATAATTCTTAATAATGATTATAAATAAACAGGGCGGTTTGCAAAAATGAAAGGGATTCTTTGTCTCGCTAACGTTTGTGATATACCTTTGAAAGGTTCTAAATATACCTCATTTTTTTGCACTAAAACCATTCGTTTTTGATTATGTCGTGGTTTTCACAAACGTTAACGAGCTCTATCGGTAAAAAACTTCTGATGGCTCTTACCGGACTTTTTCTGATTAGCTTCCTGGTTGTTCATGCCACCATCAATGCAATGATTTTTTATAATGATGGCGGAGAGACTTTCTCCCATTGGGGGCATTTCATGGGTACCAACCCGATTATACGTACGCTTGAAATCGGCCTCGTGATAGGCTTTATCATCCATATCGCTGACGGGTTGCTCCTCTGGAAGAACAATCGCGACGCCCGGCCGGTGAAATATGCCGTCAACAATGCGGCAGCAAACAGCACCTGGTATTCGCGCAGCATGGGTCTGCTCGGTACATTGCTCCTGATCTTCCTGGTGGTCCATACATCGCAATTCTGGATCCCTAACCGCTCGAACCAGTTTGCGACCGGCGAAGAACTGAACCTGTACCAAATGATGCTTGAGACTTTCCAGAATCCGATTGTCGTACTTGTGTATATTCTGGGCTGCATTTCGCTTTTCTGGCATTTGCTCCACGGTTTCAAAAGTGCATTCCAATCGCTGGGTCTCAACCACGTGAAATACAATGGTGCGATCTCATTCGTAGGAACTGCATTCTCGATCATCGTGCCGATCCTCTTCGCATTAATGCCGATCTCGATCTATCTCGGCTGGGTGAAGTAATCCCGAAAGCGTCTTATTTCTAAATTTTCGATTAAATAATATTTGATATATGGCAACGTCATCTCGTCTGGATGCCAGAATACCACAAGGACCACTCGAAAGTAAATGGAGCAAATACCGCTCGTCGGTTCCGCTTGTCAACCCTGCCAACAAACGTAATCTCGAAATTATCGTTGTAGGGACCGGACTTGCCGGCGCTTCTGCCGCTGCTACGCTCGCGGAGCTCGGTTATAAAGTGAAAGCATTCTGTTTTCAGGATTCCCCACGCCGTGCGCACTCCATTGCCGCACAAGGAGGGATCAATGCAGCAAAAAACTACCAGAATGACGGTGACTCGGTTTACCGTCTTTTTTATGATACCATCAAAGGAGGTGATTACCGTGCGCGTGAAGCGAACGTGCACCGCCTGGCCGAAGTTTCGGGTAACATTATCGACCAATGCGTAGCGGCAGGTGTGCCTTTCGCGCGTGAGTACGGCGGTTTGCTTTCCAACCGTTCGTTCGGTGGAACGCAGGTGCAGCGTACGTTTTACGCAGCGGGCCAGACGGGGCAGCAGCTTTTGCTCGGTGCCTATTCAGGCTTGCAGCGCCAGGTAGGTATGGGTACTGTTAAAATGTACAACCGCCACGAAATGCTCGACGTTGTGAATATCGATGGCAAATGCCGCGGTATCATCGCACGTAACCTGATCACCGGGGAGATCGAAAGGCACGGTGGCCATGCGGTATTGCTTTGTACGGGTGGTTACGGAAACGTGTTCTACCTCTCTACCAATGCAATGGGTAGCAACGTAACCGCGGCATGGAAAGCCCACAAACGCGGTGCATTCTTCGGTAACCCTTGCTTTACCCAAATCCACCCGACTTGTATCCCTGTCTCGGGCGAACACCAGTCGAAGCTGACACTGATGTCGGAGTCGTTGCGTAACGACGGACGTATCTGGGTTCCTAAGAAAAAAGACGACAACCGCCCGGGTAACGAGATCCCTGAAGACGAGCGTGACTACTACCTCGAACGCCGTTACCCCGCATTCGGTAACCTTGTACCGCGTGACATCGCGTCGCGTGCTGCGAAAGAGCGTTGCGATGCTGGTTACGGTGTGGGAACTTCCAAACTGGCCGTTTACCTCGATTTCGCTGCGGCGGTTGAGCGTTACGGACGCGGCGAAGCTAACAAGAACAATATCCACAATGCCTCCGACGCTGATATTATCACTTGGGGTAAGGCAGTTGTGAAAGAAAAATATGGTAACCTCTTCGATATGTATAAGCAAATCACGGGTGAAGATCCGTACGAGGTGCCTATGCGTATCTATCCTGCGGTACACTATACCATGGGCGGCCTTTGGGTTGACTACAACCTGATGACCACCGTTCCAGGCTTGTATTCGCTCGGTGAAGCCAACTTCTCCGACCACGGTGCGAACCGCCTCGGTGCTTCGGCGCTGATGCAGGGCCTGGCCGACGGTTATTTCGTGATCCCTTACACCATCGGTGCTTACCTGGCGAGCGAAATCCGTACCGGAAAAATCTCTACCGACCACGAAGCATTCGTGAAAGCGGAAGCAGAAGTGAAAGAGCGTATCGACACGTTGCTGCGCATTCAGGGTAAAACTTCTCCCGAGCTTTTCCACCGCCGTTTGGGCAAAATTATGTGGGAAAAATGCGGTATGGCACGCAATGCAGAAGGCTTGAAAGAGGCGATCCAGGAAATCCGCCAGTTGAGAAAAGACTTCTGGTCGGATGTGAAAGTAATGGGCACTGCCAACTACTTCAACCCCGAACTCGACAAGGCGAACCGTGTTGCGGACTTTATCGAACTCGGTGAGCTGATGTGTATCGACGCTTTGGACCGCAACGAATCATGCGGCGGCCACTTCCGGGAAGAATACCAGACCGAAGAAGGCGAAGCATTGCGTGACGACGAAAATTATATGTATGTATCGGCCTGGGAACACAAAGGACCCGAGGATTGGGAGCTTCATAAGGAAGAGCTCATTTACGAAAACATTAAAATCGCTCAACGCAGCTACAAATAAGAAACCTCCGGTGGCACGGATTTATGCCACGCTAAAAAGTTGTATCAGAAATAAAGAATATAGGTATGGAAGGAAATATGAGGTTGTCTCTGAAAGTGTGGAGACAAAGCAATACAGACGCAGCGGGAGGTTTTGAAGACTACAAGCTGGACAACGTTTCCCCTGATATGTCATTTCTTGAAATGTTCGATGTACTCAACGAGCAGCTCATCGAAGAAGGAAAGGAACCTGTTGCATTCGATCACGACTGTCGCGAAGGTATTTGCGGGATGTGTTCGATGTATATCAATGGCCGTCCGCACGGGCCTCTGCGTGGGGTAACTACCTGCCAGCTGCACATGCGTTCGTTCAAAGACGGTGATACTATCGTGGTAGAACCTTGGAGAGCGCAGGCATTCCCGGTGATCAAGGACCTTGTGGTAGACCGTGACGCGTTCGACCGCGTGATCTCTGCCGGTGGTTTCATTTCTGTTAACACGGGTAATGCACAAGATGCGAACTCGTTGCCAATTGCGAAAGAAGCAGCGGACGACGCATTTGCAGCAGCGGCTTGCATCGGTTGCGGCGCTTGCGTAGCAGCTTGTAAAAATGCCTCTGCGATGCTTTTCGTTTCCGCCAAAATCTCCCAGCTGGCATTGTTGCCGCAAGGACAGGCAGAACGCAGCATCCGCGCCGAGAAAATGGTCGCTCAAATGGACGCAGAAGGCTTCGGAGCCTGCACCAACACCGGAGCCTGCTCAGCAGAATGCCCTAAGGAAATCAGCCTCGAAAACATCGCCCGCATGAACCGCGAGTACATCGGCGCGAAGTTCTCTTCGTCGGCGGTTTAAAATATAGCTAATGCAATGCGCAGGGCAGTCGGGTAACCGGCTGCCCTGTTTTTGTTTTTGAGAGGTATGGCTTGAATCTGTTAGTGTTTCAAAATGTTTATATTGGCTTAATTTAATAAGTGCAAAATGGAAACAATTGCATTGAAATATAAGCAGCTGAGCATCGACGATAACTTTTATGATTTTTGCGTGCAAAATGATCAGTATAAAGTAGAGAGGGACAGTGATGGAACAATAATCTACATTATACCTAATTCCGGCGGTATCACGGGAATGTTGAATGCGATCATTACCTACTGGTTGATGCATTGGCACCTTGCCACCAATATGGGCCATGTTTTTGATTCTTCTACTGCCTTTCGTCTTCCAAATACCTCCGTTAGGTCTCCTGACGCTTCGTGGATTTCCAATGAGAAATGGGAGCATTTGACAGATAGCGAACAAACAAAGTTTTCGCCCATTTGCCCTGATTTTGTTATAGAACTACTCTCGGCGAATGATGATTTGAAAATCATTCAGAAGCAAGTGCAAGACGAGTGGATAGGCAATGGGTGCAAGTTCGCCTGGCCCACCGATCCGTTTACAGAAACGGTTTTCGTTTATCGGTCTAATGCAGATGTTGAGATTTTCAACGGTTTTAACCAGCAATTATCGGGAGAAAATGTGCTGCCTGGATTCGAATTCGATTTGAGTAAACTTAAAATATAAAACCACTACATACTAAAAGAGCGAAGCAGACGATCACCCGACCGTCTGCTTCGCTCTTTTATTCAATTCAGGAAATACTACTTCTTCTTGGTAGTATCAGCCGCGGCTGGTTTGCCTGCGTTTTTGTATTCTTTGTTCAAACCGTCGATGATCTTCTGGGTTACGTCCAGAGATGGGTTTGCGAACAGGATGCCGCCGCCCAGAGAGTAGCCAAGAACGTATTCGTAGCCATTTTCTTTGTTGTATTTGTCGATGTAAGAACGGATATTTTTGTACAGTTCTTCATTCTTTTTAGCCTCTTCCTGGCCCAGCGCTTGAGCCGACTGATCGCGGTAGGCCATCAGGTCCTGCTGCTTTTTCATAAGCTGAGCTTCCGTTGAGCGGGCTTGCTCGGGAGTCATGGTAGCTGCGCGTTGCTGGAAGAAAGCGACTTCATTTTGCAAAGAGCGTCCTTTGGTAGTCAGCTCGTTTTCAAGCTGGAAATTCTTGTTTTCAAGCTCTTTTCTGGTATCCTTAAAGAAATCGTAGTTTTTCAGAAGTGAATCCACCTGAACGTAAACAGTGCGGCGACCTGCCACTACTGCACCATCTGCGGCTGCACCGGCGTCTGACGATTTGCTTGAAAAATGAAGGAAGAATAACACCGCCACAGCAAGCGAAAGGACGACGTTCCAGATCAATGAAGTATTGTTGTTCACGTTTTTAAGGTTTATTGTTTTTGAACGAGCCGCAAAGATAATGATTTGTGTTTAAGTACAATGAATAAGGCCAGGCCGTGCGTTTCACGAAACGGATCCGGATAGCGGTACGGGACGCCTGCGGAAGATCTGCCGTACCCAATATCCGGACACCCCCGAAAAACCGCCCACAAGACCCCCTATAAGAGCCGTTACGAGCAAAAGAAGAATGCCATTCGGCAACATGAATATCTTCGCGACCCGGTCGGACAGGGCGCCGTCGGAGATGAAATGCTGATAGTACCCGTAAAGCAGCCAGGGCACGGCAATGCCGCCGAAACCCGCCCAGAACGAGGCGGAGGGCCTGGATGGGCGCCATAGCAGGATTACAAACGGGACAATAGCGATTACCCACCACGGGGCGAATATTTGTAACAATGCCGATAGAATGGCTATGATAAGGAAGTTCATAAACTCCGGGTTAACGTTTTTGCAATACAAGACTGGACGCCAGATGGGGCACTTTCTGATCCGGTGACGTGAGGAATATCAACTCATTGAGCTCACCTTTCTCCCATTTTTTTAACAGATTGAGATAATAGGGACTGCCCGGATTGCCCGACTGGCCTCCCGGATAAATCCCGTAAGCGCGTGGTGTAGGTCCCAGTTCGACGACCATCCGCCATGAAGGCCCTTTGCGTTTCGTCATCGCATTCACAATGCTGCTGCCGCCACCCGTCACCAACGGAGGCGCGTTGAATGGCTTGATGCTACGGCTCAAATGCCTTATTTCAGCCTCTTTCACCTTCGACCATTGCCATTCGGGACTCATTGCGCCTCTGTGGGCAGTGAGCGTGTCGAGGGAGGCATTGAAACTTTGGTAAACCAGATCGGGTAAAGTCTCTTTCTCGGGCGTATTCACATCATCGAACCACTTTTCATTCGGCTGCTTCAAGATCAGGTACAATGTCCGGTCACGGGAGGGATATTCCATCGGAGCTTCGGAGGAAGCGAAATCGTCGTTCCAGATGGCCTGGCCCAGCAACGGGAACCAGGTTTCAAAAATCGACGCTGCGATCGATTCCGGGGAATTTTGGTAGTTCCAGTTTGAAAGCAGGATATGGGCCGCCTTTTGCTTAGGGGTTAATGACCGGGTTTCGAGAATGCTCAGCAGCTTGGGAAGCAATGTACGTGCCAATACACTGAAATTGTCGTTTTGCAGCATCCGGAGGCTGTCGGCATTGGCGTTGGTCATGGCTTGCAGGCGCTCGTTGATACGAATTCCCCGCTCGGAAGGCGCAAAACTCCAGTTGATATAATAGGGATAGGTAGTATCGGCAGACGACTGGTTGGCACTGCTTACAAAGCCTCTTGGTGGATTTTTTACGAACGGGTTCTGTTCAGCCGGGATCCAGCCGTGCCAGTCGTCGGCGGGGGAGGAGCCATCGAGCAGAAATTTGCCTTGTTCCTTATATTTCAGCGGTATTTTCCCATTCACGGTAATGGCAATATTCTTCTCATTGTCGGCAAACACGAAGTTTTGTGCAGGGCCGACATAATGCGTCAAAGCCTTGCGATAGTCGTCGTAAGTTTTGGCCTTGTTGAGCTCATAAAAGGTAATAAAGCTATTTCCCGGTTCATGTCCGATCCATTTGATGGCCAGGTTGGGCAAATCCCCGAAAGTGCCATCCGAGTCGGTAACAGGTCCGTGATGGGTGTAAATGATCTGCTCCCGGTAAGGTTTCAACTGACCTTTGACATGGATAATTTCCTCGCGCTTGTTCGTAGGTTTCCATTGATTATCATGCCAATAGAAATTCCGGTATTCATTTTTGAATTTGATTTTATACAAATCGAAAACGTCGGCATCCACATTGGTAACACCCCACGCGACGTGCTCATTGAAACCAATGATCACACTCGGAATGCCTGGAAGCGATACGCCGTACACATTCATGTCGGGCGAATGCAGTTGCACCTGGTACCAGATCGATGGCAGTGACAGTTCCAGGTGCGGGTCGTTGGCGAGGATCGGATAGCCCGTAATGGATTTTTCGGCACCTACTGCCCAGTTGTTGCTGCCGATTCCCTCTTCTTTGGGGACCCTGGGAGGCAATGCTGTCAGAGATTTCGAGGACAACAAGTTGCTGTCGCCCGGCACCATTGGCGGAACAGCCTTTGGAATAGGAAGTTTAGGGAAATCCCAGGGAGTTCCGGAGGGGATAATCGGGCTTTCCTGTAACATGGGGTAATCGGGGAAAAGCTGTGCGATGGTTTCCTTGCCGTATTTTTTCAATGCATTGGTCATAGCAAGCTCATTGGAGCGCCCCGCGAGCGTGAGCGTCATTTGTTCGAGCATGTACATAGTGTTAATCGGCTTCCATGGCTCCGGTTTGTATCCGAGAAGTTTGAACTCAATAGGGTAGTCCTTCGGAGCCAGTTGTTGGATAAATGCATTGACGCCGGCCGTATAGGCCAGCAATGCCTCCCGCGAGCGGGGATTGGTCATCGCTACTTTGAGGTTAGCCTCCGCGCCATAACCCATTCCCAGCCTGCGGCTCTGCTGGTCCAGGGGAAGTGTGGCAGGCCCGAGTATTTCAGAAAGCCGGCCCGCGGCAGCGCGGGTCTGCAAATCCATTTGCCACAGCCGGTCTTTGGCGGTAATGTAACCCTGCGCATAAAAAAGGTCGAAGTCGTTTTTGGCAAAAATGTGCGGCACGCCGGAGTCGTCGAAGCGGATCGTCACCTCGTCGCGCAGGCTGTCGAGCTGCAGGGTTACGCGCGTTTTGGGGTCGATCACCTCTTCGCTGTTTTGCCATAACCCGCAAAAAGGGCTCAGGAACGGCCCTAACGCGGGCGCGGGCGCCCATGGCTTGTCCAGCACATACACGAGCCCGGCAGTGATTGCGATAAACAGAATTGCCTTTACGAACTTCATATAGAGGATGTTGGTGTGCTTTTATTGGAAAAAGGCATTATTCCGAAACGGCCTTAACCATGGCCTCGACCAGTTCGAGATCCGAGTACATGACCGACTTTTCATCCGGAATTTCACCGGCCATTGAAATGCCCTCCGGAAAGAATTTCTGCCGTGCAGGCCGGAATTTTTTGGCAGTTAAATGTAATGCATGCACGCCGGCAGCTTTGAGTTCGGCTGCGTTGTTATGGTTTACCCCGCCGCCTGCCATAATCTCGATTTTACCATTGGCTTCTTTTGCGAGCTGACCGAGCAGTTCGACTGCCTGAATGGCCGAGGGTTTCTGGCCGGAAGTAAGAATACGCTCCGCGCCGGTGGCGATAATGTCTTTCAGTGCCTTCATCGGATCGGGTGTGAGATCGAATGCACGGTGGAAGGTTACTTTTAGTGGTGCCGCGTAATCGACGAGGGCTTTGGTACGTGCTACGTCCACGTTGCCGTCGGGTGTGAGAATGCCCAGTACTACGCCATTAGCGCCCAGCTTTTTAGCCAGATCGATGTCTTTTCGCATGATTTCTTCTTCAAAAAAATCATAAACGAAATCCCCGCCGCGCGGACGGATCATCACATATAGTTGAATATCAACGTTTTTTCTTACAATTTCGATTAGTCCGGCGCTGGGCGTCGTTCCGCCTTCACCGAGCCCGCCGCATAGTTCAATCCTGCCCGCCCCGCCGGCCTGTGCATTGATACAGGATTCCAGCGAGTAAGCGCAAATTTCAATGGTCATAATAGGATATTTGTAATGGTGAGGGAAATTAAGGGTTTTTCGGGGAGAGGGGAAATGTGGGGGTTACAAACTTTGCATCGTGAGCAAAAAATCCTTCATTTGATATAAAAATCTTACACACACATGATACCATTAGAGCAAATCAAAAGTGAGCTGCGTCCCATTAAATCAGAAGCGACTTACAGGGAATACTTGGGGATAATCGACGAGTTGGTAGATTGTGCTGAAAATAGTCCGGAGGAGAGGTGCTCGAATTGGTGTCAATTCTGGTAGAGAATTACGAAGCAAAGCATTATCCGATCGAGGCACCCGATCCGTTGGAAGCGATCAAGATTAGAATGGAGGAGCAGGGCTTGAAGCGGAAAGACATGATAGACTATTTCGGCAGCGCCAGCAGGGTATCGGAAGTGCTCAACAAAAAGCGTCCG
>DATMSL010000017.1:0-7553 GCA_035565435.1 Dyadobacter sp.
TTCCGGCCAGCCGGTGACCAGCAGGGTCGGCGCGATGATCGTGACGAACATTCCAATGCAGGTAAAACGCCGGCATTGGCGCGTAATCTGATACTGACATTCAAAGAAATTAACAACACAGCCTCCGAAGACACGGTCTTCTATTCCCCGAAACGTCCGTTGATCTGGGACGATTTCAAGGTAAGAAGTGCCAAGCCCGGCAGCCGGTATGCGGCGGCGGTATTTACCAGTTTCGGTTACGAGGGACGCTCCTACCCCAAAGACGACGATCTGGTGGTGGAGATCGGATTGAAGATATTCATGGTCAAAAGCATGTCGTGGGGCCGGCCGGAGTCGCGTAATGCAGGCACATTGCGCCATGAGCAGATCCATTTCGATATCACGAGGCTGGTAGTCGAGAAGTTTAAAGAACGCCTGAGAAACGCCGAATTGACTATCGAAGATTACGACAGCGAAATCCAATACCAGTTTCTGGAGGCATTTCGGGAAATGAACCGGGACCAGGAGCAATACGATGGGGAAACCGGACACGGCCTGAATGCCGGCGCACAAGCCGCGTGGGATAAAAAAATCGCGCAGCAGATCGAAGCGCTCTATTCTGTACAATAGCGCTTACGGCGCAGTAATGCGGATAATCTTCTGAATTTCATGGTTCACTGCGTAGTTCTTTACATTGAAATCAAATGCACGGATATCTTCTGTAAACGCCTTATCGCTTAACAGGAAAAGTTTATTTCCTGTTTTAAAGCTCAACACCTGATGCTTCGGAAGCCGAAAAACGACAGGATCAGCATTCCAATACATATTCAAACTACCTGTTATTGAAACTGTTGCAAAAAGCACCACTCCGGCGACCGATACTTTTAACCAGCTCAGCGAACGCGCATACCAGGCATACCAGATCGCGAAAAAGAGCAAGTACAGCAAAACGACCTCCAATTCGTTCAAATGCAAATTTTCCAGCAAATGCCCCGGCAGCATTCGCGGAAGCGACGCCGACCAATCGGTTAGCTGCGCCGAGAAAGTTACTACATGCCCTACCAGCCAACCCAGCCACGAAATTCCTGTAAGAGTGATGAGCAGCATCACCAGTGCCGCAGGCAACAGAACATTCGTAAATGCGACGACAAGCGGGTTTACAAGCCAGAAATAGGTCGGGAATTGATGAAAATAGAAAATCCCGAGCGGAAATGTGGCGATCTGGGCCGCGAATGCCAATGCAGTAACCTGCCAGATAAATTTGAGCACGCGGTTTTCAGGTCTTAAAATGCCGTAAACAGGCTCGTAAAACAGAAAAATGCCCGCCATGGCCAAATACGACAGTTGAAATCCAACATCATACAATGCGCACGGGTCCAACAACAGGATGATCAGGGCCGAAAATGCCAGTGTATTCATTGAATTGTGCTTTCGTTCAGCGACTTCGGCAATAACGAGCACCATACACATCAGCGCGGCGCGTTGGACGGAAGGCGGTAAGCCAGTCACCAACGCATAAAAGCCCAGCAATGCAGCCATCAAAATCAAATAAATCCATTTACCGAACGGCCAGCGCTTCACCCAGCCAAAGGCCATGCTGATAGCCAGAAAAATAATCGCTACGTGCATTCCCGAAACGGAAAGAATATGCACGGCGCCTGAAATTACATAGTCTCCCACCTGCTCGGCAGCAAGGTCGTCGCGCCGGCCCAGTAACATGGCCTTCACGAGTGCGTACGCGGACGAATCGCTCACATAGGTACGAAACTGGCCATCTGCCCATGCTGAAACCGACTCCGGCCAATAAAAAGGGCTCTTCGCGAAACCGGTAGGAATCCGTTTGTACGAACGATCGTTCACAAATGCGGTAAAGAGAATGCCCCTGTTGCGCAAATACCCTGCGTAATCGAACTGCCCGGGGTTTGCTGCCGGAGCGGGGCGCTCCAACCGCCCTTTTATCACCAGCAGGTCGCCGGGTTGTGGAATGTCGGAGGGGTTATCCGGCAGGTAAATCAATGCTTTCACAGGGTAATTAAGCCATTGTTTTTCCAGACAGAATTGTTTGGTAAGCACTTCAAAACGTATGGAATTACTGCGTTTCTCGGGTATAGTAATTACTTCGGCGGTATAAGTGTTATATTTCAACGCATCAAGCGAAGCAATTTGAGCATCCTTTCCTGCGTCAACCCCCATTTTGACTCCGGCCCCGAGCAAAAACAGCCACACCGCCAATGCAACAGCAAAGCCGGTCTGACGGCCAAACCGGTACAATAAGATACATCCGAGGCTCACCAGGGCCAACGCCGTTAAAACAAAAACAACCGGCACATCGCCGGTTGTACGCAATGCGTCGCCCGCCAATATGCCGGTTACAAGGAATATTACTACGCTGACAAACGGAGCGCGTGATAGCATGGATGTTTATCGTACGACAAAACGTTTCGTGATGGTTTTATCAGCAGTCGTTACCTTATAATAGTACAAACCGCTAGGAAAGTTTTTAACGTTGAGATAAGTACGGTTGACGGTATCCTCCGTCACTTTTTGACCCTTTTGGTTGTAAACCGATACGGTGTAATTCTCGAAATTCGGGGTAAAAATGTTAGTAGTCAAGGTTTCCCGGACCGGATTGGGATAAATTTCAACCAGCAGCTCATTCGTCGAAATCTTCGAATATTCTACCAATTTCGCCCGTCTGGGACTCAGCGCGAGTACCGCATGCATCCGCTCCTTCTGGTCGTTCGTGAAAATGCTCATGCAAACGTCGGGCGAGTAATCCATGTAATTTTCGATCATGTTGCGCGTCACGACAGTACCGCGGCATTGCGAATACACCGGCGAGCATGAAACATCCGTGGTCTCATTTTTAGTATTGGCCGTTGGCGTGTCATCGCAATAATCGGTGCCGCAAGTGGTATCGCCCCATATGTGGATCAGTCCCAACCAGTGACCGACCTCGTGCGTGGTAGTCCTGCCCAGGTTGTATATCCGACTTGTGATCGCGTCGGAATTACGTCCAAAATAGCGGAAATCGATGATAACCCCGTCGGTCAATGCATCGGTTTCAGTGTTTTCGGAAGTGGCAAGACCTGCGGTACGATTGTTCAGCTCCGTCACAACGGGAAACTGGGAAGTCCCCAAATAGCGGTCGTTCAATCGTGTCACCCAGATATTCAGGTAACGATTTGTAAACCAGGCAGGTGAGATATTTGCAAGGTCATCCGCATCGGTGATCGGGCTGAACTGCGAAGTCGTATTATAGGTGCGCACCACCGACACCAGCCTGAAACGAATGCCCGTATCGACTCCCAGTGAATCGGTGTAAAAGCCTTTGTGGCCGGAAGTATTGCTATAATCCTCATTCAGCACATCGATCTGGCTCTGGATCTGTGTATCGGAGATATTCCCGTTCCCTGCCCCGCCAATCACATTATCGGCCCGGTTATGAACAACGTGCACTACCACCGGGATGGTGATCACCTCGCTGGCGCTCGTACGCGCACCAGCAGCGGAGCGTACGTAGTCCTGAATCGCCTGCTCCGATTGGATCCGCAGGTTCCTCAGGGCCGGGTTTTTTAATAGCCGTACAGAGTCACGTTCCGTGCTGGCGCAGCGCGTAACGAGTGAGTCCTGTGCTCTTCCGAGCACAGAAACAAGCAACAGGCTCGCCAGCAACAGGCTATTTCTCCGATTTTTCATAGGCAGCAAGAATGTCCTTCACCAAACGGTGCCGCACAACGTCAGAACCATCCAGTTCTACAAAACTGATCCCTTTAATACCCTTCAGAACGGTCAGAGAGTCAATCAGACCCGATTTGAGGTTCTTTGGAAGGTCGATCTGCGACTTATCACCGGTAATGATCGCCTTGGAGCTCGGGCCCATCCGGGTCAGGAACATCTTCATTTGCATCGGCGTGGTATTCTGTGCCTCATCGAGCAGTATGAATGCGTTGTTCAGCGTACGCCCCCGCATGTAGGCAAGTGGTGCGATTTCGATAACCCGGCTTTCCAGGTATAGTTTCAGTTTTTCCGGCGCGATCATATCATCAAGCGCGTCGTAGATCGGGCGCAGGTAGGGATCAATTTTTTCTTTCAGGTCACCCGGCAGAAAACCCAGGTTTTCGCCCGCTTCCACGGCAGGGCGTGTAATGATAATCTTCCGTACTTCCTTGTTTTTCAATGCCCTTACGGCAATGGCCACGGCAGTATAGGTTTTTCCGGTACCGGCCGGGCCAATCGCAAACACGAGGTCATATTTGCCAGCCTGTTCTACCAGAAGCTTCTGGTTGGGCGTTTTGGCTTTCACGACAAGTCCCTTGTTGCCGTAAAGGATTACGTCATCGTCGTCCTCGCCGGTCGCTACGGGCATTTTGGCGATGCCGTTCAGGTAGCCCTTGACGTTGTCGTTGGTTATTTTTCCATACTTCTGGTAATGAGCCAGGAGCGAGTCGATTACATCTGTGATTCGGATAATTTCGGGGGCAGTCCCCTGAATGCGGATCTCGTTTCCGCGTGAGATGATTTTACTTTCGGGGAAAGCGGCGGCGACTTCCTTGATATTCGAATTGTGAATGCCCAGAAAATCGACCATGGATACGTCTTCGAGTGTGATGATTTTTTCCAGCAAATGAATCAGTGTTTAATGTTTCTCTATTGTTTGTAAAATTTAGTAATAATAACCAACATTTGTAAAACATAATCGTCGAAAAAACAATTAAACACCCAAATCCCGGGCGAAAAAATTAGCGTTTCCCGACCAAGTCTTTCATTATCAGACGCGCACAAAAAAGTCGTGTGGCAGAAAAAAAATTATTGCGCCAAACTCTCTGCCGCCGCTTTCGTTGAAGGCCTCCAATGATTAACTTTGTCTTAATATGGAAAACGAAAAGGCATCTAATAGCTATCCCAGGAGCGGCTCCAAAACCGGCAACGGTACCAAGCGGGCTTTTGCTCCGAGAACGCCGTCCAACGATCAGATTTTCAGCAAATTACCACCTCAGGCCATCGACATGGAAGAGGCGGTTCTAGGCGCCCTGATGATCGAAAAGGATGCCCTCACCGCGGTGGCGGATATCCTCCGCCCAGATAGTTTTTACAAAGAGTCACACGTCCGCATTTACAGCGCGATCGTCACACTCTTCGCCGACTCAGAACCCATTGACATGCTGACGGTGACGGCCAAATTGCGCAGCACCGGAGAACTCGAACTGGTCGGCGGGGCGTCGTACATCATGGAGCTGACGAGCAAGGTCAACTCCGCGGCCAACATCGAATTCCACGCCCGCATTATTTCGCAGGCTTACATTAAGCGGGAGCTGATCAAAGTCTCGTCTGAGATTCAGCGCGAGGCTTATGAAGATACGACTGACGTGTTTCGGTTGCTCGACAAAACGGAACAATCGCTTTTCGCGATTTCGGAATCCAATATCAAGAAAAATTACGCCGATATGGGCGCGCTCATGCGCCAGGCACTGGCCGAACTCGACCAGAAAAAGAATAACAAGGACGGTCTTACCGGGGTACCATCCGGTTTCAGCGCGCTCGACAGGCTGACATCCGGTTGGCAAAAGACGGAATTGATGATCCTCGCGGCACGTCCTGGTATGGGTAAAACGGCCTTCGTCGTCTCCTCTCTCCGGAATGCGGCTGTGGATTTCAATATTCCGGTGGCGATATTCTCTCTGGAGATGTCCTCGGTGCAGCTCGTCAATCGTTTGATATCCGCAGAGGCCGAGATCGATAGTGAAAAAATCCGTAAAGGAAGCCTCGCACCGCACGAATGGGAGCAATTGCACCACCGAATTCACCGGTTGACTAATGCCCCCATTTATATTGACGACACCCCTGCCCTTTCGGTTCTTGAACTGCGCGCCAAATGCCGTCGTCTGAAAGCGCAGCATGACATTCAGATGATCGTAATCGACTACTTGCAGCTCATGACCGGTGATACAGGCGGTAAAAGCCCCGGTAACCGTGAACAGGAAATTGCGATGATCTCACGATCGCTGAAGAACCTGGCGAAGGAACTTGACGTGCCGGTAATCGCCCTGTCACAGCTGAGCCGGGCCGTTGAAACCCGCGGCGGAGAAAAGCGTCCGCAGCTCTCCGATTTGAGGGAATCCGGTTCCATCGAGCAGGATGCGGATATGGTAATATTCCTTTACCGTCCTGAATATTATGGCATTACGGAAGACGAAGCAGGTAACTCGGTAGCAGGTGTAGGTGAGGTAATTCTGGCTAAAAACCGTGCAGGTTCGCTGGATACGATCCAACTTCGCTTTATTGGTAAATACACCAAATTCGCCGACCTCGACTCTGGCTTCACCCCTGCCCCGTTCTCTATCGACCGCCCGATCCAGAACGCGAACCCGATATCCTCCTTCGAAAGCCAGGCCAAGCCTACCGCACCAGCCATGGGCGGAACGCTCCGTAGCCGCGCCAACGACCTGAGCAATTTCGATTACAAAGGCCCCGATAGCGAACCGCCGTTTTAAGATAATCGGCAAAAAATTACCGTTTGCACATTCTCCGGTTGCCGCCTGATTAAAGGATTATGTAACCGCCTCCCTAAGTATATTCATTTGGATGGTCAGCATTTAAACAGACTATCCAAATGGAAAAAACTTCATGCAAACTTCTCATTACCGTTCTGGCGCTCGGCGCCCTCGTTCAATGCAGGCAGGAAATCAATTCTCCCACGCCTGATGTGCCCACGCATTCAAACTCACTGGTTATCACCGCGAAAGAAGCACAAAAACTGGTGTTGGCAGGACTATCCGTGCAGTCAGCGTCGTCAGACGCCGTATCCAGAACTTCCGCTACTGCCACCGGGACTACAAAACGCATCAAAAGCGTCCGCACTTTAAACGACGACGACGGCAACCCATTAATGCACATCGTGCATTTTGAATCAGACGCCCTCCCCAACGCCGGTTTCGTCATCATCGCAGGCGACAAGCGGGTAATCCCCATCCTCGCAAAAGGCGACAGCGGCACATTCAACCCCGACGGCGGAAATCCCGGTCCACGCATCTGGATCGAGCACGCAAAAGCCGAAATAGCAGCTGGCAAAAAGGACATTGCCACGCCGGAAAAGGGGGTTGAACTGATGTGGCGCAGGCTAGCAGAAGGTAATTCACTCACAGGCAGCCGAGCGAACAACGAAGACCCTATCGATCCGACGAATTGCCCGCCGGATACTTATTACAGCAGCGGGACATTGATTAACTCGCATTGGGGGTCAAAAAAAGCGTATAGCATGTACTGTCCGTCCAAGAATTGTGACGGTTGCACGACAGCAAACGCCGGTTGCGGTGCAGTTGCCATTGCTCAGGTCTGGAATGCGAGCTGTAATCAAAAACCCGCAACGTACTCCATTGCCCCCGGTCCGGTAACCAACTATAATTTCCCATTGAACAACTCCATTTCAACCGAAGAATGCACTTCCAACAACGCGGCTGATAAGCAGATCGCCAATATGATCCGTGTTGCCGGAATGTACGCCGGCTCGAACTATAACCTGTCCGGCTGCAACACACTGACTTGGCGTGAGGATATCAAAACGGCCTTTCAGG
>DATMSL010000018.1:0-2082 GCA_035565435.1 Dyadobacter sp.
GAATGTTATGTTGGTTTGTGCCGAATCATACGGGATACGTATAGCTGCGTCGGCTATCCCAATGTTAAGTAGATTATTTTAACTAACAAATGTCAAGCGCCCACGACGAGGAAGTCGTGAATTTTGTCCCGAACAATCAGAAAGATTAACAATGGGACAAAAGAATTTAGCGCTGGTTTCCGGCGCAAACGGACATCTGGGTAACAACCTGGTTCGACTGTTGATATCGAAGGGCATCCCGGTAAGGGCTTCGATACGCAACATTGAAAGCAAAGCATCGCTTTTGGGGGTGGATTGTGAAGTAGTTCAAGCCGATATTACCAATAAAGCCTCGCTTGTAAAAGCACTCGAAGGCGTGGAGGTGTTTTACGCGGTAGGCGCAGCATTTAAGCTTTGGGCAATGGATCCGCAAAAGGAGATCTACGATGTGAATCTGAACGGTACACGTAACATGATTGAAGCCGCGGCTGAAATGGGTGTCAAACGAATCGTGTATGTGAGCTCGGTTGCCGCACTTAATTATTCGAAACTTCCGACTAAGGAGAGCTACGGCTACAATCCCGAAAGACGGGACATGTATTACAACTCAAAAAATGACGGCGAGCAGCTGGCATTTCGGTTGGCCGACGAGCTCGGCGTTGAGTTAGTCGCCGTATTGCCCTCGGCGATGATAGGAGGGCACGCCACCCTTCCGTTGAATGTTTCTTATGGCGTCTTGAAATTGATCCTGAACAAGCAGATCCCAGTCGACACCCAAATCACCTTGAATTGGATCGACGTCAAGGATGTGGCCCAAGGGTGTTACCTGGCTGCGCAAAAGGGCACTCCGGGTGAGCGGTACATCCTGGCCAACGAGCAGTGTATGAGCATTACACAGACAACCCGGTTGGCCAGCAGCCTTTACCCGGAACTGAATTTGAAGGTGCCGGGAGCGTTGCCCAAATTTATGCTGTTGGGCCTGGCGGCTATGATGGAGTTGTCGGCGAAGTTCTCAGGAAAGGCCCCCCTGTTGACCCGAAAGGACATAAAGATGTTTTCGGGGCTCCAACAAAATTTCGATATTGAAAAAGCGCGAACGGAACTTGGTTTTAATCCCGGGAAACCTGAACAAGCTGTCAAATTGGCACTGGCCTACCTGATGGAACATCAGAACCTGCTTCAATAGTTTTGCATATATTGGACGCTTCTATCAAGCGAAGGTCAATGCATAACAAACTCATCGATTTTATCAAGCAATATCACGTTATTCCGGAAGCAGAAGTAATTCTGATCCGGAAAGCGTTTGATCCTGTGCTTTTTCCTAAGAACCGTGTCATTGAGGAGCAGGGCGCAGCTCCTAAATATTTGTACTACATCGTTTCCGGCTTCTTGCGCCTGTTCCACTACAATGAGAATGGGGACGAAGTGACGACACATATCAACTGCCCGCCAGGTTTTTTTACGTCCTATGGCCATTTTATTGCCCAAACCGTCTCGGGCGAAAATGTCGAATGCATTACAGAATGCGAACTCCTAAGAATTACCAAACCGGGACTAGACCAGCTTATTGCTTCCAGCCCCGTAATGAAGGATTTCAGCATATCCGTTTTTCAACACTCCATTACTTACAATGAAAATCGGTCAAAGGAGCTTGCCACGCTCAACGCGGAGCAACGGTACCGCAAGCTTATTGCCTCGTACCCGGAAATCCTGCACAATGTGCCGGTCCAATACATCGCATCTTTCCTTGGTATGAAGCCGGAAAGCCTCAGCAGGATCAGAAGGAAGGTCGCGCTCGAAAACTTCAAGTAGGGTAGTGTATGCTTGTCATAAGTTGGTTTTGCATATAAGGCTCCGTTGATGATCGGAAGCAAAAACGTGGCTCTATGCTTCGAGAAAGCTGTGTCGGAGCGAATTATGACTAATGCCATGGTGGCTCCTACGAGTTTTTGCCGGTTTTTGATCTTTCATTTTTGCATTATTTTGCGCAAAAATCCGGAGGGCATTCAGTATTATCTCATCGGATGTTTTGGCCAACTCCGATTTTCTCCCGACGGTAAACGCGTGCTCAGACCCGAGGAGGGTTGGGGATAGTTCCGGTGC
>DATMSL010000019.1:0-2094 GCA_035565435.1 Dyadobacter sp.
TAGTGATGATAATAGAGTTCCGCCGGTTTATCAATGTAATCCCACAGGTCTTTTTTCAATACCTGGAATAATCCCCGGTTGGTAGGAATCCAGAAAAACCCGTTCCGGTCTTCGACAATGCAGTGCGCATTGGCCAGATACCCTTTGCGGTCGAGCGGAAAGTGAGTCAGCTTTTCATTTCTCAACAGGAAAAAACCGTCCTTGTAGGTCGTTACCCACAGCTCGGTGTTGTTTGGGGAGATGTACAGGCTCCGTATATAAATCCCTTCCAATCCCTTGATCTCCGAAACTTGCTTCGTTTTCCGTATAACCTTGAACAAGCCTTGTCCGGTACCAATCCAGAGCGTCCCGACGGGTTGCTCCACCACCCACGATATATTGGTAAGCGGGCCTTTGAGGAATAAAGTGGGCTGGCTGTTCATGGTCAAAGGCGCATTGATAGTAAAGAGGCCTTCCGTGCGCGTCGCGATCCAGATGGTCCTGTCGGGCCCCTCGTAGAGCTGGGTGATTTCCGAAGGTAACGTCCAGGTGAGTTTAATGGCCGTCCCGTCGGGCGAGAGCATCATCAGCCGGGTCGCGCGTTTACACCAAATAAAGCCGTTACGGTCTTTCAGAATACTGGATTTGTCCCAAAACACGCTTGCGGTGACCAGCGGAAGGTGCCTGCTCGTGACGTTTCCTGAATTATCGCTGGTGTAGGCAATGCCCTGGTTGGATAACACAGTGTTTTTATCGATCAGTGTCTGGCCGTAATAAACCTGGTCGGTGTTGGGGTAGGGAGAGGCCAGCGTATTGAATTTTTTTCGGGTAAGCACAAAAAGGCCGCTGAGCTGAGTACCTAAGAAAATGCGCTGGGTCTTGGCGTCATAATAGATAGCATTGATCTGCTCTTTTCCGAAATCATATCCTGTCATGATCAATTCGGAGCTTAAATCGCCGTTCCGTTCGGGCAGGAGTCGGTATACCGACGGACCTGCCTGTATAAACGTCTGTTGCGTCGCATTGCTCCAATACATTGTGTACTTACCCTGCCGGTACAAAGCATCATCGGCCAATGCACCTTTTAAAATGGCGCGGTAGGGCTTTAATGGTACCGAATCAATGGCGAACCGGTGGAGTTTGCCGTTTTTAAGATGGTACAGGCTGTTCGCCAGCCGAAAGAAGTACCAGGGAGTTTCGTCGGTCCAGCCGATGCTCCCAATACGCTTCTTCTGATTGTAATAGACCAGTTTAGTGCCATTAAAAACGAAAAAGCGGTCGCGGCCGACGGGAAACACCGCGTAGTTTGGATATGGATTTCCATAATACAACCTCGGTTGGCGCTCCACGATTTGCCCTTCGTGTTTCCGGGGGAAAAGGAATGGTTGCTGTTTCATATATGAGTGCAGCCCGGAGTCGAGCGTTGCTCTGCCCTGATGCACATGAATGAACCCCCAGTCGTCGTTCAGCGCAAAAAAGCCGACAGGCCTTGGTCGCGGATCAATATGAAAAGAGCCGATGCTTGCCGCGGAATAGGTTTTACCAAAATCGTCGAAAATCTTGAAATTTTTGCCGTCGAACCGCGCAAGACCGCGCTGAGTCGAGAACCACATGTAGCCCAGTTCATCCTGTGCGATGGTGTAAATACTGTTTTGCGGCAGACCGTCTTCATCTGTATAATGTTCAATACGGAACTTCTCTAAAGCTGGCAGCCGCGTGTTTTGGGACCAGGTACCCGGCGGATTGCAGAACAGGAAAAACAGCAAAAGACAAAAAGGACGGGTGCTTTTATTCACTGGTAAGGCTAATGCGTACTGAATGATCGACAAGATAGAAATTATTCTACGCATTTCGATGAAACAGGCGTTGGTTTGGCTTACTTGTAGTAGGAAGTCCCTAAACAAAAAATCCTCCGGGAAGGAGGATTTTTCGTGTGCCGAGTAAAGCGATTACTCAGGCTAACGTAACGTTTACAGCATTCAGCCCTTTCCGGCCATTCTCTACTTCGTAAGTTACAAGGTCGTTTTCACGAACATTGTCTTTCAGGCCTGATGTGTGTACAAAAATGTCATTTCCCCCATCTTCCGGAGTAATGAAACCGAAACCTTTCGTTTC
>DATMSL010000020.1:0-2546 GCA_035565435.1 Dyadobacter sp.
ACCGGATTCCAGAACCAGTTTATCAACGCCGGAAAAATCAACAACAAAGGTTTTGAGATATCTCTGACTACCTCTCCGTTAAAAGGCAAAGCACTGACCTGGGATGCGACATTGAATTTCGCGCGCAACGTCAACAAGATCGTCGAACTTCACCCTAGCATCAAAACAGCGACGTTGGGAGGTAACACCCGCACAACGACAGCTATCGTTCGTGAAGGCGGATCTTATGGCGACTTGCAGGCATATGGCTGGAAAAAAGACGCGAATGGCAACTACGTCGTGAATGCAAAAGGGCTGCCCGTGGTGACGTCTTTCGACAACATTATCGGAAACTTCAACCCCAAATTCACGTTGGGGCTGAATAACTCCTTCTCTTACAAGAATTTCGTATTCAGCTTCCTTATCGACGGCCGCGTGGGCGGAGTAATGACGTCAGGCACCGACGGAAACCTGGCATACGATGGTACCGCAGACTACACCAGCGAGCATCGCAGCGGCGGCTGGGTATTGCCTGCCGTAACGGAAACCGGCGAGCAGAACAATGTCGCTATCGACGCACAGACATTCTGGCAAACAGTTTCGCAGGGACGTTACACTTGGGGGGACTTTTTCACTTACAGCACCACGAACTTCCGTCTGAGAGAAGCCACGCTGGGATACAACATCCCTACCTCCGCAGGCTCTTTCATCAAGTCGTTGCGCCTTTCCCTTACTGCCCGCAACCTGTTCTTTATCTACCGCGGTTACGCCACTATGGACATCCCTGGTTTGAAAAAACGTAAACTACCGTTCGATCCTGATGTTAACCTCGGCGCAGGTAACTTCCAGGGAGCTGAGTACGGTGCCCTTCCTTCTACACGTACTGTTGGTTTGAATTTGAAAGTTGGATTCTAATAAACAGACAGATCTAATAACGAGAAATATGAAATTACAACTCAATAACCATATCAAGACCACGACTTTCGGGCTGCTCACTGGTTCTCTGCTTGCATTGTCGGGTTGCACGGGCGACTTTGAAGAACTCAATACCAGCCGGACCGCCCTCACAGCTATTACCGATGCCGAAATCCCCTACGTGTACTCGCGTGCGCAGCAACAGGCGTCGTACTCTGCAGGAACATACCAAACCGCGCAAAACCTGTTCGCCGATCTTTTCGCACAATACTTTGCGACCACCACGCCGAACTTCCAGTCGGACCGTTATTTTATGCACCCTACCTGGATTAACAGTCACTGGAACCCTGTTTACACACAAGTGGTACCACAGCTGAAAACGGTTTTCGAGAAAGTGGACCCTTCCAGTTCACAATATGCGTTAGCAAGTATATGGTGGGTGTTCTCATTCCACCGCGTAACGGATTATTACGGACCAATTCCCTATTTCGATGCGGGAAAACCCGGTACCACCGTTAAATACGATTCGCAGGAAGAAATATACAACGACTTCTTCAAGCGCCTCGCCGATGCGGTGGCTATCCTGAAAGGGAAAACATCCGAGAAACCTTATGGTACTTACGATATCATTTATTCCGGTGATGTTAACAAGTGGATCAAGTTTGCAAACACACTCCGCCTGCGTCTTGCCCTGCGCATTTCGAAAGTAAATCCTGCCAAAGCGAAAACCGAGGCGGAGGCGGCTATCGCAGGTGGTCTTCTATCCGACGTCTCAGACAATGCTTATATGGTCAAAAGCTTGCTCGGCAGCGATAACAATGGTCTTTCTACCATCTCCGGCTGGGGTGAATTCAGGATGAGCGCGGCAATGGAATCCGTTCTGAAAGGATATGACGATCCGCGCATCGGCGTGTACTTCCAGCCTGCATTCAATACCAAATCCTACGAAGGGCTGAGAAACGGCCTCGGTCCGACTGAGCTCGCGGTTGCCGTAAACAGCAACGATAACAACTCGAACATCGGTGAAAGATGGATCCGCAATACCGGTGCTGGTTCAGCGTGGGATCGCCAGCTCGCCTATCGTCAGGATGTGATGCATACGGCGGAGGCCTACTTCCTCCTTGCCGAAGCTGCAGTGAATGGCTGGAACGTGGGTACAGGCACTGCGCAATCGTTCTACGAAAAAGGCATCCAGGCTTCCATGGAGGGATGGGATATCACAGGCGCTGCTGTAACAACCTATATTAATAGTACCAAAACCCCGGTTGCTCCGGGTGATCAGCAACAATCACCTGCATTATCGAGCATTCCGGTGAAATGGGGCGCAACGGAAGCCATTCAGCGCGAACAGATCGCTACCCAGAAGTGGTTGGCCCTCTACCCTGACGGCATCGAAGCTTGGGCGGAGTTCAGGAGAACTCGGTTACCGAAACTCTATCCGGTGGTCAACTCGGTGAATACGGATGTGCCGACGACAGCCGTCGTCCGACGGATTCCGTTCCTGCTGCAGGAAAAACAGACCGATCCGGCTGCTGTCGAAGGCGGCGTAAAACTTTTGGGCGGGCCCGACAATGCAGCAACACCGCTCTGGTGGGACAAAAACTAGTGATTCTGATGGAAAAACAAGTGCCTTCCGAACCAATTTTAACGGA